>NZ_JBFAZX010000016.1:0-146905 GCF_040689395.1 Dactylosporangium sp. NPDC051484
TCTATCGATGGCTCCACGCCCATCTCCAGCATCGCCCGATTCGGGCGTTATATCCGTGTCGTCCGTGGAGACGACTCATTCCTTGCTGAGATCACTTCATTGTTCGCTGCTGACTCGCTATTGATACCGGAGAGGCCGTAGCTGGTGGTAACCAATTCGGCGGCCCATTCGACGATACCTTGCAGGAAGGCGTGGCTCTCGTCGTCGTTGCATTGCGGATCCTTGCCCCCCGTCAGGTCGTCGATCGCCTGCTGGGCGTACCAGTTGACCATCACGTTTGCTGTTGAAGGTATCAGCAGCGGGTTTGGGCTGTCCGCATCGCTTGCGTTAGCCGCCAGGACGTTGGGCAGGTTTGCGGCGGTCGCGGCGCCGGTTGTGCCGGCGGCGACGGTGTTGATCAGTTGGCCGCCGGCGGCGCCGAGGTTGATGTCCGGCCGGACAAATGCCTGCGACAACGCTATCTTTCTATTTTTATATGTTCAAGATTATTGCCTTGAGGCGCATAAGTTAATGATCACCAGTAAAGGGGCAAATTGCGCTGGCAGGCCCAGCGTCGGCCGATCGCAGATCTTGGGGGCTGTACGCATTAACCGTGCACACCTCCAGACTCCTGCACGGCCGGGGCCAGTCTGGGCCGGTGAGGTCCCACAGCCGAGTGTGTTGTTGTCGGAGGACGCCACGGCGAGGATCGGCCAACCGGACTGAAGTGCCAGCAAGAAGAGCAGCGCATCCCCGGCGCCGATCGTCGACCTCAGGCGAGGCCGGGTGCGTGCCGATCACCCCGCCCTACGAGGGCC
The DNA here is from genome assembly GCF_040689395.1 of Dactylosporangium sp. NPDC051484. NCBI lineage: Bacteria > Bacillati > Actinomycetota > Actinomycetes > Micromonosporales > Micromonosporaceae > Dactylosporangium > Dactylosporangium sp. NPDC051484. Next base: position 798 of record NZ_JBFAZX010000016.1, read on the forward strand.
GGTGGCCGGCCGCCCCGCCCGGCCTACCCCGGCCCGGCGGTCACGTTCAAGGACCTGGCCGTGACCGGGCCGCGCTGCCGCACGACGGGTCACCTGACGCCGCGGCAGCCGACGCGGCAAGACGAACCCGACCGCGGCAACACGCTCCTTCCTGCGGCTGCGTATCCGGCCCGCGAACCGTGACATCCCCCGCGGCGGGGACGGCAGCCTGCCCGAATGCTGGCTGATCGTCGAATGGCCGCCCAGCGCGGATGAGCCGGTGAAGTACTGGCTGTCCAACATGGACACCCGCACCTCGCTCAAAACCCTGGTCCGGCTGGCGAAGATCCGCTGGCGAGTCGAGCACGACTACCACGAACTCGGCGGCGTGGGCCGGGGGCGACGACAGCGCCAGCATCATGGCCGGCGGCGGGGAGGCCCTGCTGCGGGTCGCCGAGCCGACCGCGGGCGGCCTGGACTGGCGGATGTGGCCGGGCCACCGGTCCAGCATGCCGAACTTCTCGCACGGCACCGCCGGGGTGGCCAGCGCGCTGGCCGTATCCGGACGGCTGCTGGGGCGGCAGGACTTCGTCGCCGCCGCGATCCAGGGTGCGCGGCATCTGCTCGCGGTCGGCTCGCTGGACGACGGCAGCTTCATCGTCGAGCACACGCACCCGCGGTCGCAGCGCGACGTCGAGCCGGTGACCTACAACTGGTGCCACGGCCCGGCCGGCACGTCGCAGCTGTTCGCCGCGCTGGCGTTCGCGGGCGTGGCGGAGGTGGGCGGGCTGCCGGTCGGCGAGCTGCGCCGACGGTGCCTGCGCTCGGTGCTGGACTCCGGGGTGCCGCAGCGGCTGCGGCCGGGGTTCTGGGACAACGACGGGCGCTGCTGCGGCACGGCCGGCGTCGGCGACATCCTGCTCGACGCGGCGCAGTCCGGCTTCGCCGATGAACGCGACAGTACCGAGTACGCCCGGCACGCGCTCGTCATGGGCGACGCCCTCCTCGAGCGGGCCGTCGTCGACGGCGACGGCGCGCGCTGGCGGTTCATCGAGCACCGGCAGGACCCGCCACTGCTGGCCCCGCGGACCCCGTGGATGCAGGGCGCCGCCGGGATCGCCGCCTACCTGCTGCGCCTGGCTCGGTACGTCGAGGACGGCCCGGCGACCGCCGCGGTCGTGGACCGGCCGGACCAGTGGTGGGCGGTGCCCGAGCACCTGCGGGTCGTCAACGCGCCGCCGCACGCCGACGTCCTGTACGACCAGCGGGCTCAGCACCCGCCGGCCGCAGCGTATCAGCCCACACGGTGAAGACCCGCCGGTCGCGGCCCGGCTCCCCCGCCGACATCGACCACGGGTGAAGGAATCGCCCCCTCCACCGATCCTGTTGACTGAGCAGCTCGGCGTGCATCACGAGGCGTTACGCAACTGGATCCGCCAGGACGAAGCCGACCGCGGCGGGCGGAACGACCGGCCGCGCATGGACATGACGGAGGAGAACCGGCGGCTGCACGGAAGGAAGTCGAACCGGCGGCCACCCTCGTCAGATGCCATGGCGACCGACGTCCAGATACAGCACATCGTGATGCCGCTGCCGACCTTCACCGTTCGGCGGACCCGCCGAACGGTGTATGCGCTGCCGACGATCGACTGCAACGGCAGGCTCGCCGAGGAGGCCATCGTCCGGATGCCGCTCACCACCCCGCGGCGGCTCGTCGAGGCGATGGGCGCCCGCACGCCGCGGTGATCCAGCCGACCGCGGTCTCGAGATCGCCGGCCAGGGTGAGACGTGGATCCGCCGATCCCTCGTACCGGTGAGCCCCAACAACTCCACGGCGGCGCGATGGCTCAGCACCGCGGCCCCGTCCAGCGCGGAGCAGGGCCGCCCACAGCAGCGCGCCCCGGGGCAGCGGGCCCGTGAACGCCCAGTACACCCCGGGGAGGATCACGGACGCGCGCCTGCACACCGAGACCGCGTGCCGCCGGGATCGAGAGGTCTACCTACATCGGCACCTCTCCGCGCTCGTGGCTCAGTCAAACGACAAGCTCAGACCATGCCACCGGTCACGCGAAGGTTCTGGCCGCTGACGAAGGCACCGTCCGGACCGCAGAGGAAGGCCACTACGCCGGCGATGTCCGACGGCTCGCCGATCCGGCCCAGCGGCGTCATCTTGACGGCGAGCGCCAAGCCCTCCTCCGTGATGTTGGCCCGAAGCAACTCCGTGTCGGTGGCCCCGGGCGAGATGGTGTTGACCGTGATGCCTTGGGGACCGAGTTCCTGGGCCGCCACGCGCGTGTACTGCTCGACGGCTGCCTTGCTGCCGGCGTGCAGCGAGACGCCCGGCACCGGCAACGCGGTGTTGGCCGTGGAGAGGTTGATGATGCGACCGCCGTTGCTCATCAGGCTCGATGCCTCTTGGAGCGAGAAGAAGACAGCACGGGCGTTCACCGCCATCGCCCGGTCGAACTCCTCCTCCGTCCCGGCGTCGATGCGTGTCGCCGTGGCCGCCGCCGCAGCGTTGTTCACCAGAATGTCCAGGCCGCCCAGGAGACGGTGTGCTTCCCGTAGCGCTCGACGCACCTCGGCGACCTCGGTGAGGTCCACGCGGATGGCATGCGCGACACGTCCCGCCGCCTCCACCGCGGCGACGACCTCCTTCGCGTCCGCCTCTCGCTCGCGGTAGGTGAAGGCGATGTCTGCGCCGTCGGCGGCGAGCCGTTCGACGACTCCGCGGCCGATGCCGCGAGATCCTCCGGTGACCAGTGCCTTCTTCTGTATGAGGTGCACCATGTTTCCTCTCTGTACGAAGCGTCCGCCGGCCGGGGTTCTCAGCCGGCTACGAGAACGTCGAGATAGGGCGGGTCTGCCGGGATGGACGACAGGTCGGCGGCGAAGCGCACAAGTCCTTCGTCGCGGGAGATCTCGGCGAACCCGTTGAACTTGAAGGAGACGTACATCATCCGATTGCGATCGGTCGGCACGAAGTCCGCGAGCAGCCGCGCGCCGGCGTCCCGGGCTCGGCGCTTGATGTGGTTGATCAGAACGACGCCCACTCCGCGCGACATCACCCTCGTACAGCTGCGCAACGACACCGAAGGCCGCGCCTACTATCGCCGCAAACTCGCCGCGGGCAAGAGCCCGATGGAAGCCATACGAGCCCTCAAACGCCGCCTGTCCAACGTCGTCGACCAACGCATGATCACCGACGCCGAACGCATCCGGACAGGCCCGGGAGGGCAGACGGGAGCGACTCTGCAATCCAGCGCGGCCAGCTCAATCCCGACAGCCAGCACTTCGGACAAGCCACTTCCCGGACCCGCCACAACCCACTCTAGAAACACCGTCTCTGGCGGCCTCTTGACACAGAGGGGTGCCAGATGAGGAAGCATTCGCGATCACCCTCACACTCAAAATGACTACGGACAGTGATGATTCTGCCCGCATCCGGGCCCTGCGCCGCCGTTTGCGGCAGCGTCAATGACTGGGCTCCAACTCCAACGCTCGGTGGAGGGGTGATCGCCAACGGGGCGGTGCGGCGGTAGCTGTCCGGGCGAGTGAGCCGAACGCGTATCGAGGTAGCCTTGATCGTTCCATCGATACAGTGAACATCGTCGTTTCCGAAACGGGCCAGTAGAACGGCTCCGCCCCGGCGATGCGGCGCGTCAGACGGTCCCCTACCCGTAGGATTTGCAATGGTGCTTGTGGATGCATCTGCCGAGGTCCGAATCTCGTCTGTCGTGATGACCCATCCGAGCCGCCGCCGGGCAGCCGAGGAATTGCGGGACAGGCATCCGGATCTCGACCTGACCATCGTCGAGGACCCCGAGCCGGATGGCCCGCCCAGCGCGCTCCGCACCGCGCGGCTGGCCTGGGGTGCGGTCGCCCCGGACGCGACACACCACCTGGTGATCCAGGACGACATGGAGCTCGTCGAAGGAATCGCGGGGCTGGCGCGACAGGCTGCCGCGGCGATGCCGGACCAGATCCTCAGCGTGTTCAGCGAGTGGGGTTCGCGCACCGCGCACGCCGTGCGGCTGGGCGCCATCGAGGGCGTCTCCTGGGTACCGGTGATCGACCCCTACATCCCGACGGCTGCTTTGCTGGTCCCGGCGCAGGTGGCGCTGGATCTGGCGAAGTTCCCGGCCGACGATTCGGCGCCGGACGACCTCGTACTGCTCGAATACGTGCGCGAGCACGATCTCGTGGCCTACGCGTCGGTACCCAACCTGGCCGAACACATAGGCTCGAGAAGCCTCGTCGGCAACGACACGTTCTGGGGGCCACGGCACGCGGCACTCTACGCCGGCCGGCTGGAGGCCGTGCCGACACTCGACTCGACCGTCTCGCAGCAGACACTGGTGCCCCAGATGTTGCCATGGGACGGGTTCTCCCTCGCCCTGGTGCGCGACGCCCGCGTCGACCCGACACGCACCCACTGGTCGGCCATTCCGACCTTTCTCTACCTGGCCGAGCGGGGCGTCACGGTGCCGGACCTGCTGGCCTGGTACGGCGAGGCGACCGCCGACCTGTTCACGGACGGCGAGGTCCGCACCCTGGTCGGCGACTCGGTGGTGTTCCAGAGCTGGGTCAACCATCTCGCGTACGGGGTGGCCGCCGCCGAGGTGCTGCCCGACCTGGCCACCCTCACCGAGCGGATGAGCGACCCGATGGTGATCGAGGGGATGCGCACCCTGGTACCCGGTATGTTCCAACGCTTCCTGCCCGTGCCTTCGGTGCTGCGGCTACGCGACATCATGGACGACTTCATCCGCGGCGCGATCCGGTTCGGCTTCACCGTCCCGGCTCTACTGGCCGCCCGCGCCGCACCGGCGGCTGAGCGGTCCTGACGTTCCAGCGGACCAGGACCTGGAAGGAGTCCATCGACCCGGCCAGGGAAGCCAAGCACTAGCGCACCGGACGCGCTGCTGCACGCGCTCGTCGGCGACATCCTGCACAGCCCCAATTCGGATGTGCGACTGCGTGCAGCACAACTGGTCGGGGGCGCTGCCCTTCATCGGCGACGAGCGCCACCGTCCCGTCGTTGAGCACCTCCTGTTCACCGATGGGCTGCCGCCCGCGGTGGTCGACGCCGCCGCATGGAATGTCGGCCATCTGGGCGGTAGTACCGAGACGTCCTTCTCCCGAGCCATCCACCGGCATCGGCCGACGGCCGGCAAGGCTCGGACTACACCGTTCGCGGTCTCGTCTACGCCTTGGGCATGTCCGCCCACCGGCGCCTGCTGTCCGGCGTCGCAGCCGACACCGGACAGCCCTGGTCGGTGCGTGCGACTGCCTCATGGTGGGACCGACTGCCCGCGGTGGTGGCCACCAGCGCGAGGTTGTAGCGGCGCCGGCGGTGCACCGGGACACGACCGGCCGAGTGGCCACTTCCACCACGCGGTTGAGTGGAGGCCGGCGGTGCCGACCGACCGGCTATGGCCGACGCGCGGCGGCTGCCGCGAAATGGCATGCCACGGCAGATCCCCGTGCGGGCAACGGCGCCGGCTCGACCGTGCGGCAGGCACTGCCGACACCGGCGGCATCAGCCATTCCCGCGGCGAGCACGGGACACCTCGAATGGAAACGGCAGCCGCCGGGCAACGATGAGAGCGGGGACGGCTCACCTTTCAGGGTGGCGCGCACGGGGACGAACCGCCGAGGCGTCGCCGCAAGCAACGCGGCAGTGTAGGGGTGGGTCGGACTGCTGAGGACCTCCCGCGCCGGCCCGAGCTCGACGATGCGGCCGAGGTACATCACGGCAACGCGGTCAGCGATACACCGGGCGACCTCGAGGTCGTGGGAGATCACCAGCGCGGTCAGGCCCGATCGGTCGCGCAGGTCGAGCAGCGTTGTCAGCACCTCGGCGCGGGCCGCCGCGTCCAGCGAGGACACCGGTTCGTCGGCGATGAGTACCCGAGGGCCCATGATCAACGCACCGGCGATCAGGACCCGCTGCCGTTGGCCGCCGGACAGCTCGTGCGGGTAGCGGCCGAGAAGGGTTTCGGGCTCCGGTAACCCAGCACGGGCCAGTGCGCAGACGACGGCGGCCGGCTCACCGCCGTCCGGCCGGACCCGGTGGATCCGCAACCCTTCCGCGACAGCGTCATACACCGTGCGCCGCGGGTCGAGCGCGCCGCCGGGGTCCTGGGGCACAATTTGTACCTGCCGGCGAAGTGCGCGCAACGCCGCATTTCCGCGGCCGAGTGGCACGCCGTCGACGCGGATCTCGCCGGCGGCCGGCGGGTGCATGCCGACCAGCGTCCGGGCGAGCGTCGTCTTGCCGCACCCGGATTCGCCGACGACGGTGACGATCTCGCCCGCGGTCAGGTCAAGAGATACCCCGTCGACGGCCCGCATCGGCGCGCCCCGCCGGACGGAGTGGGTGGCCACGACGTCGACGGTGGCAAGCACCGGCACGTCTCCGACGCCGGACCGCTGAGGCGTCGGCCCAGATCTGGGGCACCTTCTCCTACGTCGAGCTGCGCTGGTCGCCGACGTGCAAGACAAACTGGGCCCGGGTGCCCGCCTCGTGGGGTACCTCGTATCCGTCGCAGGTGCAGGCGTACCAGTGCACCACCGGCTACAACCAGTCCGGCGTCTCGGCCTCGAACGCGACGTACTCCTGGAGCCGGATGATCTACTCCCCGAAGCTCGGCGTCAGCGCTCGCTGGACTGGCGCCCCGGGCTACACCAGCACCGCGTGCGCGTGAGAGGGACCGGCATGCATACACGTACTCGGATCATCGGGCTGTTCGGTGCGGCGCTACTCGCCCTGTCCGGCGTCGTCGCCGCTGGAACCCCTGCCCAGGCGCTGACGGTCGGCTGCTGGGGCGACTACTGCTCGGGCCGCGACCCGGAGGAAACCGGCTGCAGCGCCGACGGGGTGACCGTGGCCTCGGGACCGATGTGGGGCACCTTCAACACCTACGTGGAGCTGCGCTGGTCACCGACGTGCAAGACGAACTGGGCGCGGCTTCCCGCCGTGTGGGGCACAAGCCAGCCGCAGGCGCTCGTGGCCTACCAGTGCCCGACCGGCTACCAGCAGGTCGGCGTCTCGGCCTCCAACTCGACATGGTCGTGGAGTCGCATGATCTACTCCCCGACCAAGTCGGTACGGGCGATCTGGAACGGCGGCCCGGGCGGGGGCGCCACGGCCTGCGTGTGACCGAAGGCGTCCTCCGGCGGCCGTGGGCGGTCGCCGGAGGACGCTGCCGGGCGGGAGCTGGCGACGCGGTCGCTGCTCGGAGCCGACGTCCGGAGGACGCTGAGGGTGAGCTAGGACGCCCATCAGCCATCGGCGTCTGCCGTCCTCCCGCACCGAAGCCACCCACATTGGCTCTCGGCGTGGCTCCTACCTCCGACCCCTGCGGACTCGAACGAAGTGGATCGTCCACACTGCGGCGCTGTTGCGTTCGTGGGCTGGGGGGCGCGTTTGGGTGGGTGCGGCAGATCTTCAGATGGCGGTGGCGAGTTCGGTGAACGCCGCGGCGACGCGGAGTCCGCGCACCTGCGGATCGTGCACCAGAACCCGTACGGCTCACTCGATCCTCGGTACACGATGTCACGCATCATCGGCGAGCCCTTGGTCCGCTACCGCGCCGGGGACCGGCGGCAGCGACAGGCACGCATCGGTGAGCTGGCCGACGCCGTGGGACTGCCGGCCAACGTGTTGCAGCGCCGGGCACGTGAACTGTCCGGCCACCACCGTCGCGTTCGCCTACACCACCCTCGGCCGGCACCGTCCCGGTCTACGTCGCCTCGTGGTCGGGATGGACAGCCGATGCCGACCGGCCAATCGAGCAGGCCTGATGCCACACCGTCGATTGTTACCACCGCGATCACCTGCCCAGCGCAACGGCAGGTGCTCGAACGGCGTGCGCGTTCAGGTTCTTCTGGCGTGATCGACCAGGAGTTCGGCGAACTTGCCCGGCTGGTCGATCGGAGTTATGTGACCGCTGTCCGGGAGGTTGTGCTGTGCGAGCGTTCCGGAGATCGGTCGGAGCTGCAATGCGGTGGCCTCACCGATGGCGTTGCCACCGATAGCCAGAACCGGCATCTGCAACGTGTGCTCCCGCGCCCAGTTCGAGATCCATTCGGCATTCGCCGGCATGGCGCGGTAGTGGTCGAAAGCACTCGTGAGCGACTCCCTGCCCCGGTACGCCTCGACGAGAATCCGCGTAAGGTCCTCCGGCACGCCTCGGCGGCTTCCCGACTCGAGGAAGTAGCGGACGTACCGCTCCTCGGCGTGTTCGACGACAGCTTCGGCCAGGCCGCCGGGGGCGCGATGGAAGCCGAACCACCATGGCGGCCCGTTCTGCAGGAATGCCTCGGCACCAGGCAGCGAGCCGATCAGACCCTCGGACAACGTCAGAGTGACCACCCGTTGCGGAAATGCCGCTGCGAGCGCGAATGCCGACGCCACACCCAGGTCGATACCGGCGACATGTGCCTGGCGGACGTCGAGGACGTCCAGGAGACCGATCAGATCCGCGGCGAGTACCGGCGCCTCGTAGCCGCGCACGGCAGGCCCGCTGTCGCCCAGCCCGTGCAAGTCGGGTACGACAACTCGGAACCCTGCCGCGACCAGATGCGGTACGACGTCCCGCCAGATCGCGCGGGTGTGTGGGAATCCGTGGAGCAACAGCACGGCAGGTCCGTGGCCCGTGATCTCCACGGCAAGTTCTACGCCGTCGACCGGAATCCGGCGCGTGGTGGCTGCGGGGATGTGGGAGGTGAGTGCATCCTGGCGCACAGTGATCTCCTCACTTACACTTAGCGACCTGGTTACCGTAGGAGACCGACCCCGATGCAGCAAGAAGGCACCTTGCACGCACCACGTCACCCCCAGGTAACGCCCTCCCGCTCAGGAGACCTCTTCAACCCCGCATGTCCGACGAGACTGCTGCTCGACCGGGTGGGCTCGAAATGGACCACGATGGCCGTACTGTCACTGGCGAGCGTCCAGGGCGAACTGCGGTTCACGGAACTGAAACGCCAGATGGCCGGAATATCCCAGAAGATGCTGGCCCAGACGCTCAAATCCTTGGAGCGAGACGGACTCGTCGCACGCCGCGTTGCGACAACCACGCCTCCACGCGTGCACTACCGCCTCACAGACCTGGGCACATCACTCGTCCCGCCGTTGTTGGCTCTGCGCGAATGGGCCGAGCAGAACATGCGACAGGTCCAAGACAACGCCAACGCTTTCGACGCTGTGGCGCCTCGGGAGGGACTGTAAACAACGGTGTAACTCCTGATCAAGGAGACGCACCTGATGACCGTCAGACTGCGTCGTCTTGCTGGAGGTTTCGGTCATGGCCGTCGAGCGCGTTGCACCGACCGAGCGGGTGTCAGCCGCAGCGTCGGGCGCGATCTCGACGACGTCCCCCGCCCAGGGCCTGCCGGCGAAGCTCCTTCACGATCGCCGGTGTCGCGGGCGATCGCGAGGCACGGTCACACGACCACGCGCAGCCAGGCCGCCGCGAGTGCGCTGTGGCCGACCGCTGATGAACGACCTCGCCGCAACCAGCGCCGCCCACTGACGCAATCGGGCACGCGGTCACGGCGTCTGCGCCGCGCATTCGTGACAATTCGACCGCGGTCAGGTGGTCTCGATGACCACGAACCCGGTCCCGGCCGTCATCCCGTCCGCTCAGCCGCACACACGTCCCTCAATCGCGGCCGCCGCCGTGCGGCTGCGGGGGTCACTGCCGCTCGCCGAACTGACGCAACGCCCGATGGGGAAGCCTGCGATTCGGGCTCGCCAGTATCGAGACGAACGGGAGGGTCGCGAACTCCGCGCTGATCCGGGCCCTCGGCTGGACGGCAACCACCGGCTACGGATCCAGACGTGCGCCGACCTGATCGTGGTCCTCGCTGACCGGCGTGGGGGTCTTCCGGCTCGGTCCGCCTGGCTACCTGCGGCTACCCGCCACGGCCCGGCACTGGTGCGGGCTGTGTGCGGGCGACCGACTGCTCCTGGCCGCCGACCCGGCCAACGGTGGTTGTTCACCCCCAGCGGTACTCGAGGAGATGGTCCGGACGATCACGTTAGGGGCGCGTGCCGTAGGTCACACCGGTCAGGACCGGACGGGCAACCACCAGCCGATGCGGCGCGGGACGTGCGATCGATGCCAACGGGCGACGACCACCCCGGCGAGCAGCACCGCCACGGCCTCGGCGAAGTGCGCCCACGAGCGGGCCTCCGCGGTCGGCCACGCCCACCACTGCGCCCGGCCGCCCAGGCCCGTCCCGAGCAGGGCGCTGATGATCACCGCCGACACCGGCACGACCGTCGCGAGACGGGTGCCGATGAACGGCGCGACCAGCAGGGCCAGGCCGGCGCAGCCGATGAGGTTGCGCAGGAACCCGATCCCGAGCGGCCACAGGTCGGTGCTCCACGTTGCGGCGACGACCACCGCCGTCACCGCGAGCGCGACCGCCAGGACCGCCAGGTCCAGCAGCGACGTGTCGCGCACGCCGATGCGGTCGAGATGGCCGCGGCTGCGGTCCACGCCGTACCAGACGGTGACGATCGGCGCGAGCGGCAACAGGTAGGCGAAGACAACCGGAACCAGGACGCCGCCGACGATGTTCGGCATGGGCAGCGCCGCACCGTGCACGGCGATGCTGACCGCGATGCTCGCCACCAGCGTGACGGCGACCGCGGTCAGCGCCCTGGCCCGCCACCACCAGCTCATCGGGTCTCCTTCACGAAGGTGTCCGGGTCGAGCCGGGGACGCGTGGTGCAATTGTCGAGCGTGGCGAGGTTCGCCTGGAACCACACCAGCTGCTGTTGCTGCGGCAGCGCCCGGGCCCGTACGGCGAGCGCGAGGTCGTCCGGCGACCCTCTGCCGCGCAGGTCCGTCTCGGGCATTCCGGCGGTCAGCAGCAGCCAGGCGGCCAGCGGGCTGTACGCCTGCACGCCGGGCCACTCCCCCCGCGTCGCGCACGGTGGCGTCGCGCGCGGCAGGATGCTCGTCGCCAGGCTCGCGGTCACGTCCTTCGGCGCCGGATCGGCCGCGATGCCGAGGTAGATTGCGTCCGGCACGCCTCTGCGCGTGGTGATGGTGCCGGGCAGCGCGAGACCCGCGCCGCGGCGTCGATCCGGCCTCGCGCCGCCTCCTGCTCCGGCCACAGGCACAGCGCCGGGCGGTCACCCGCGCACCGCGGCGATCCGGCCCGGGGCTGGTTGGCCTCCGGGCCGAGCGGCCACACGACGGTGACGGCCGCCCCGAACGCGAGCACGAACGTCGCCGCCGCGCCGGCCAACAGCCGCCGCCCTCCGCTCAGCGCGAGCAGCACCGCGGCGACCACGCCCAGCGCGACGAGCGTGGAGCCGATCAACGCCCGGGTGGCGGGCACGTCGGCGATGTTGCAGCACGACTCGAATGAGAACCCGTTGAGGTGGCGCACCCAGAACGGCTCGATGGCGGCCGGGTAGGCCAGCCAGACGTAGGACAGGCCAAGGCTGATCGGCAGCGCGAGCGCCGGGGCAAGCCAGACTCCCAGGCCGTAGCCCACCAGGATGTGCGCGGTGACGACCAGCAGATACACCCCGATCAGCCGCACGTCGGGCAGGCCGGGCGCGCTGGCCGCGGCCGGGGCCATGACGCCGACCGCCAGCGCGACGCCGACCGCGGCCATGACCAGGGTGGGGCCGAGCGAGTTGAGCACGATGCGCCACATCGGCCGCACGACGGCCCAGCACCGGATACCGCCGCGGCGGAACCGTCCGCCCTCCCAGGCGCCGGCGATCGCGCAGAGCGGTGCGACGACGTACAGCAGCATGTCGGCCTTGGCGACCGCCGCCGGCCAGTAGCCGTAGGTGATGAACTCCTTCGCCGGGCCGGCCAGCAGCAGGACGAGGACGACGAGGGGCACGACGAGGTAGGTATCGGCTCGGCCGCGCCAGGCGCTGAAGGTCCGCATCGTCTAGTCCTCGGCCCCGATGAGCTGGGTGTAGGCGTCTTCCGCGCGCCGGGACACGTCGGCACCGGACTCGGCGAACCCCAGGAAGCCGGTCACCGAGCCGTGGTAACGCACCGTGCCGGCGTTGAGCACCACGACGTGCTGGTAGATCTCGCTGATGTCCTCGGTCTGATGGGTCGACACGATCACGTCGACGTCACCGGCGACGGCGTTGAGCGCCGAGCGCAGCCCGCGCCGCTGGATCGGGTCGAGCCCGGCGGACGGCTCGTCCATGACGATCAGCTGGGCGTCGTGGACCAGCGTCTGGGCGATGCCGACCCGGCGCAGCTGACCGCCGGACAGCGCCGTGCTCGGCCGATCGGCGAGGTCGGCGAGCCCGACCCGGCGCAGCGCGTCGACGGTGCGCCCCCAGGCGTCCCCTTTGGACAGTCCCTTGAGCCAGCCGGCGTAGGCCACCTGCTGGCGGACCGTGAGCCCCGGCACCGCGGCGACCTGCTGCGGCAACCAGCCGACGGCGCGCCGGTAGCGGGCCCGCTCGCGGCGGACGTGACTGCCCATCCCGTTGACGACGACCGTGCCGGCGTCCGGCATCAGCAGCCCGACGACGAGGGCCAGCAGCGTCGACTTGCCCGCGCCGTTGGGCCCGAGCAGGACCGTGGCCCCCTGGCCGAACTCGACGCTCAGCCCCCGAAGAACGCTGATTTCCTTGCCGTAGCTGAAGGAACAATTGGTGAGAAGAACCGACACTGAACACACCCTTTCCACAATCAATACGCCGATTTGGATCAGGTGACGGGCGCAGCTGCGCATCACTGCGCCCGTCACACTACTCAAACTGCGGATCAGCCGCGTTCACGAGCCGTTTACGTCGCGTCGGGTCAGAGCGCCGGCCGCAGCCAGGCTCGCCAGGACCCAACCGGCCAGAACCGCGAGCGCCCCCGTTCGGCCCGAGGCCGCGCCGAGGTAGCTGCTGAACGGCAACGGCCGGGCCAGCAGGCCGAGGAACGCCTCGACGACGAGAAACCACACGCCGTATCCAACGATGATCCAGATCGCCCTCCGCAGGACGACCGCGTTCGCTAGCCCGAAGACCGCCAGCAGCGCCGCCGCGAGAACGGCCCACAGGCAGGTGCGCCAGTCGCCGAAGACCAGTCGGGTCAGACCGCCCAGGGCGGTGACCACCGCGGCGACCAGCCCGTAGGCGAGTGCCTGCGCGGCCAGCACGACGACGCGATGCGGGCGGGCCAGAAACACCAGCACGGCCGTGCGGTGCTGGTAGTGCTGTGCGCCACCCACCACGCCGATGACGAACGCCACGAGGCCGACCACGAAGATCCATTCGCCGGCGCCCAGGACACCGATCAGGAGCATCAGCATCCAGCCCGCCAACAGCGAGACCCACCACGACCGGATGGTCCCCAGCCGGTACAGCTCCGCCTGCACGACCCGCATCACGACCGCCCCACCAGGTTGAAGAAGACCTGCTCGAGCTCGACCGGTTGCGGCGTCAGCTCATGGATGATCACACCCGCCTCGAACGCGATCCGGCCCACGGTCGAACCGTCGGAGCCGAGCACCGACAGCGCCGTACCGCCGGCGGTGACCCGCAGCCCGCTGGCGCGCAACGCATGCCACAGCCGGTCCTGGTCGCTGCTGCGCACGAGCAGCGGCGGCGACTCCGCGCCGGCAAGCTGGGCGACGGGCGCGTGCCGCAGGATCCGGCCGGCGGCGATGATCACGACGTCGTCGACGAGGTGTGTCATCTCGGTGAGCTGATGGCTGGAGATGAACACGGTGCCGCCGCGGCGGGCGTGCCCGTCCAGCAGCCGGCGCAGCCAGACGATGCCCTCCGGGTCCAGCCCGTTGGCCGGCTCGTCGAGCACGAGCACCCGCGGGTTGCCCAGCAACGCCGTCGCGACGGCCAGGCGCTGCCGCATGCCGAGGGAGTATCCCCCGGTCCGGCGGTCCGCCGCCGCAGTCAACCCGACCAGCTCCAGCAGCTCCTCGACCCGGTCCTCGCTCGCCCCGGCCAGCAACGCGAACGTCGTCAGGTGGGCCCGTCCACTCTGGCCTGGTTGCGACACCCCCTGCTCCAGCACCGCGCCGATGTGCCGCACCGGGTGGCGCAGCGCGCGATACGGCCGGCCGTCGATCAGCACCTCGCCGGAGGTGGGCCGGATCAGCCCAACCAGCGCCCGCAGCGTGGTGGTCTTGCCCGAGCCATTGATGCCGAGAAAGCCGGTGACGCGACCGGGATGGACGGTAAAACTCGCGTCGTCGACGGCGACGACACGGCCGTACCGCTTGGTGAGCCCACGTGCCTCGATCATGCCTGTCAATTTCTCCAATTGATGCCCGGATGTCAGATCCGCCACCGCAGACAGCGGAAGGCCTCCGCCAGCGGCAGCCCGCACTGGCCGCCGCGCAGCTGCGCCAGGGCCCGCAGAGTGGTCTCGGAACGGGAGCTCGGATGGGGCCGGGTCTGGCTGCGGTAGAGCGCGAGGGCGGCCAGCTTCGTCTCCAGATCCTCCGGGCTCAGCACCACGTTGACCGACGGCACCGGCAACGGCACCGCGGTCCAGGCGTCGGCCGGCTCCTCGTAGACGAGGACCAGCTCCGGCTGGTGTTTGAGCGTGCCGTCGGCGGGCCGCAGCGCCGCCATTGCCGCGGCGGCGGTCGCGACGTGGCACCCGGTTCACCTGTCGCAGGGGGCGCCCGGCCAGGCCGCGCAGGTACAGCTCCGCACCCACCCGGAGGAAAGGTGCTGGGCCCGCACTCGACCGGCCACGACGCCCGTCACGGCTGCTGTACCGGGCCAAGGCGTTCCGCATCGACCATGGCCCGGACGGGGTGACCCGGCTGGTCGGCAACACGGAGAACCCGCACCCACCAGCGCCTCGACCAGCAACGACGGTGAAGGGCACCAGGGACCGCTGGGACGGGAGGTGTTCGGGGCCCGCTGATCCGCGTCGGACGTGGCTCAGCCGCGCTCGTGGGCGGCCCGCGGGGCGACACTCATGTGGCGCCGTGGCCGTAGGCGGACCGCGGCCAGGATCGCGGTCAACGCGGTGAGCCCGACCGCGTAGGCGATGCCGTGCGCGAGGCCCCGCTGCAGGTAGCCGCTGTCAGTGTTGTCGACCGCGTAGGTGCCGAGCTCCCGGTTGGACCACAGCGGCAGCACCTTCGCGCTGCTCTTCTCCGGGTCCATGAGGAACTGCAGGCCGATGAGCGTGATGAGGATCAGCGTCCCCTCGAGGTCGCGCGGCACCGACGCCCCGATCAGCAGTCCCAGCGGCGCCGCGACGACGACAGTGACGGCCAGCTGGAGCCCGACCGCGAAGGGCCGCTGCAGGTCCTGGTC
Source organism: Dactylosporangium sp. NPDC051484 (assembly GCF_040689395.1). Taxonomy (NCBI): domain Bacteria; kingdom Bacillati; phylum Actinomycetota; class Actinomycetes; order Micromonosporales; family Micromonosporaceae; genus Dactylosporangium; species Dactylosporangium sp. NPDC051484. The sequence goes on from NZ_JBFAZX010000016.1 coordinate 16,069, forward strand.
GAGCACGATGATGCACCAGTAGGCGCCCGCCAGCAACAGGCCGATGCCGAGCAGTGCGCAGAGCCGACCGGTATACAGCTGCCAGGACCGGTATCCGCTGAGCCGCAGCCTCGGCTCGACGGACTTGCCGGCCGTGCCGGAGAACAGGCCAAGGGTGCTCACGGCCCACGCGAGGCCGAGGCTGGCGAAGCGGATCGCCTGGCCGACCTTGTCGTCGTGCCGGGCGAGGTAGAACGCCAGCGGCACCAGTGCGAGCAGCGCCAGCACGGCCCGGCGGCGCAGCAGGTCGCGGGCCACCATCTCGGCGACGATGAACGCCTTCCTCATCGGATGCCTGCTCCCGTCTGCGCGTGCGTGAGGTCGAGCACGGTGTCGACCCGGTCGAGCGAGTTGAGCATGTGCGTCACGACCACGACCGCCCTGCCCTGCGATCGCCAGCGGAACACCCATTCCCAGAAGTCGACGTAGGACCCGTGGTCGAAGCCCTGATACGGCTCGTCGAGCAGGATGAGGTCGGGGTCGCCGATCGCCGAAAGCACGAGGTTGAGCTTCTGCTGGGTCCCGCCGGACAGGTGCCGGGCCTGCGTGCGCACGGCCGGATCCCAGGACAGCGCGCCGGCCAGCGACCGGCCGGCGCGGCGGGACGGGTCGCGGCCGGCGCCGGCAGCGGCGCCGAACAGCTCGAAGTGCTCGTCGGGCCGCAGGAACTGCAGCAGGCTAGGCTGCTGGGGGCAATAGCCGACCGAGCCGCGGATCGAGACCGTACCGCGGTCCGGGCTGATCATGCCCGCGCAGATCTTCAGGAACGTCGACTTGCCGGTGCCGTTGGCGCCGATCACCGCCGCCACCTGGCCGCCATACACGGTCAGGTTGACGTCCTGCAGCACGGCACTGCGCCGGTAACGCTTGCAGATGCCGGCCGCCTCGAGCCGCGGCGGCGGGTGGGGCGAGCCGGCCGGGCCGGGCGCCGTCGCGTAGCGCTGCGCTTCGTGGTGACTCACGCGTCAACCCGTCCATGTCGTCTCGAGCGCGTCGCCGCGCCGCCCCGATGTGACGTCCGCGAGTGGAGTCTCGTCATGAGGACACCGTACCGTGATCGATGTGAAGATTTCGGCCATGCCGTGTACCGCAGCGAGTACCTGCCGGTCGTCCGTACCGCCGTCGGGCCGGGGACGCTGCGCGCGTACAGCAGCTACTGGAACCGCATCGAGCAGCAGTGGGGCGACCGGCGCATGGACGACGTGAAACCGACCGACATCGGCGGGCTCGTGGAACAGGTCAAGGCCAACCCCGGCCGGGAACTGTCCGCGGCCCTCTGCGGCGGCGCCGTCGACCTGGAGGCGTACCTGCGCGACGTCGGGCTGTGCCTGATCCTGGAGGGCCGGGATGGCTGAGCGCGCCGCGCCGCGCAGCGTCCGCCGCCGGACACGACCGGCGGGACGACAATGTCACGGTGCTGACATCGTTGATCGCGAAAGCTGGCCTGCCGGACGACCCCACATTGGCGGAGGTCGTCGACGCGGTGCACTCGATACCGTACGGGCGTCCCGCCGAGCGGAGCCCGCAGGGGGCGCTCGCCGCCTGGCGGGGCACCTGCTCGACGAAACACGCCCTGCTGGCGATCGTCCTGGCGGAACGCTGGCCGCAGACGAAACCGCAGCTGGTCCACCGCGTCTACCTGTGCACGCCGCAGGACACGGCCCACACGTTCGGCCCGGCGGTGGCCGCCGCAGTACCTGAGGAAGGACTGTGGGACGTCCACCGGTACCTGACGATCGAGTTGAACGGAGCGCTGATTGTCATCGACGTCACCTTCCCGTCGCGTCCCGGCTGGGACGGCGCCGGTTCGATGCCGGTCGCATGCGGCCGGGGCACCGACCACACCGCGGGCGGCGACCCCGACGGGGAGAAACGCGCGCTGGAGCTGGCCCACTGCGATCCCCGCGTCCGGGAACCCTTCATCGCCGCGTTGGCGCACACGGCTCCCGCCGAGCGCTGAGCTGGGCACCGCTGCGGGGCCACGGGATGCGTGAGGCGTTCGCCCCGTTGCGCTCCGGCGCCTTCCGGAAGCTGTTCGCCGCGCAGGCGATCGCCATGATCGGCAACACGCTGCCCCCCGTCGCATTGTCGCTCGGCGTGCTGCAGCTGACGCACTCGACCTCCGACCTCGGTGTCGTCCTGGCCGCCGGGAGCAGAGCTGCACGCTCCGCCGTCGATCGCCGCCATCACGAGTGGAGCGGACGACGAGACGGAGGGCGGCAATGGTGGGGCAGGTTCATTCGAGACGGGACGCGGGCGTCGCGGTCCTGTTGATCAATGCGATGTTCGCCGGGTCGGCGGCCTGTACGCCGCGACGCGCTCGGTGGTCGTGACCGTCACGGCCATCGCGGCCGTCGTCATCCTCGCGGAGCCGGCGCTGCTGCTGTACCGCGATGCCGGACCACGGCCGCGCGGGCGCCGCGCCGCAAAGTCGTCGCGGCCGCTGCACGGTCCGGGGCCGGGCGCCGCCAACCAGGCAGAGGGGCCGACTGCGGCCCGCGGATCGCTGGAGGAACGGCACCGGCCGGCGGTGCGCCAGGCCGACACCCTCGACGACATCGCCGCGCTGCTCGCTGATCCCGCCGTGGGCCGCTCGCCGGGCGTGCTGGCGCTCGCGATCAACCCGGCCGTTCCTCGACGCGGCCGAGCGCGGTGGCATCGACTTCGCGCAGCGGTGGTTCGGATGACGCGGGCGGCGATCAGGATTCGGACTCTTCCGCGGTGGCGGTCGCCGTAGCCGGTGCGGTAGCCAGCACGGCCGCCGCGGCGGTGGTGGCCAGGACGGCGAGGGCGGCGTACGGCGCCCAGCCGGGCCGGACCGTGTCGTGTAAGACCGCGACGCCCACGGCGGAGGGTGCGAGGACCTCAGCGATCCACAGCACCGCGGTCACCGGCCCGACCTGACCGTGCTGCAGAGCGAAGGCATACAGCAGCGTTCCGGTGACGCCGAACACGGCCAGCGCCCACGTGAGCGGCTCGGTGGCGAGCGAGCCGACGATGGTGGGGACGCCCCGAAGTCCCGTGCCGGGTGCCGGCAGGGCCAGGGCTCGAGCGCACAGCGCGGCGCCGCCGTACGCGAGACCGGCCAGTGCAGCACAGACCGCCGCCCGCCGGGCCGACGTGACGGACCCGCCTCGGGTGGCGAGCCATCCGGCGCACGCGAGCAGGACCGCCGAGGTGACCAGTGCGTACCTCAGTGCCATGGACGGCCTGACGTCGTCCTGCGGTCCGGAGGCTGCGGCCAGGACGCCGAGCGCGAGGACCGTGACCGCGACTGCCGCCATGTCACGGGGCCGGATGCGGGCGGACAGGACGATCCGGGCGGCGACGACGGTGACCGCGAGGGAGCCAGCGAGGACGGCCTGAACCTGGTAGACGGGCAGCGTCCTTAGCGCGATGAGTGAGGCGAGCCAGGCCAGCAGGTCGCAGCCGAGACCGGCCAGGTACAGGGGATGGCCCAGCGCCCGCACGGTGCCGGTGGCGCGCCGGGCTCCGGCGGCTTGGGCGATCGAGCCGATCCCGTAGCCGAGCGCGCCGGCCACCGCGAACGCTAGCGCCATCACGGTCGTCAACGATATCCCGTTCCGTCCGCGACCAAGCCGCGGACGGCGATGACGGTCCGCGGCTGGATATCACGCCGGCGAGCGCCATCCGCCGGCGAAGGTCGCGGAAGCCGAACTCGCGCGCTCTGCGGCGTGACCGCCGACATCGCCGACGGACTGCCGCTCATCCGGGAGTTCCGCGACGCCGAGGAGCCCTGGCGGGCACTGGCCAACGGCCTGGACGGGCGGAGAACGCCCGGCTGGCCGCGTCGCACCGCCCGAGCGACGTCGCCGCCCGTCACGCTCGGCCTGGGCCGCGTGGCGGCGCTGGACGGCGACGGCGACATCTGAACGCCGGTGGTGCCGGGCGCACCAGGGCGCCCGGCACCGAAGGGGGTTGCTCAGCCGTTGTCGACGTTGACGATCACTCGACCGGTGTCGAGGGTGGCGTTGGTGTTCCCGTAGACCTCCACGTGCGCGGTGGCGTACGCGACACCGGGGATGAAGGGAGCCGGGCTGGCCGCCGCCGTGACCTTGACCTTCTGGGTGGTGCCGGTGCAGGACTGGTTGTAGAGAGCGCCGGACCCGTGCGTGGTCGCGCTGGGGCTCACCGTCTGGCTGACGTCCGTGGACGCCCAGAAGTGGTTGCCCACCGGGCAGGTGAGGTTCAGGGTCACGATGGTCACCGCGCCCTTCGCCTTCAGCTGGGCGTTCTGGGCAATCTTGACGGCCGCGCTGCCGTTGGACTCGGACTGCAGGCTGACGGCTGCGCCCGCCGGGACGGCGAACGCGAGCACCGCGCCGAGCGCGACCGCGCCCACGCCGAGGTGCTTCTTCTGGAGCTTCATGCAGGGACCTCCCCGTTGATGGATGGTGCGGACTGCTCTTCGCCGTGGGAGGGGACGGCCAGGCCGATCAGCACGCCGATCAGCAGCGGCACGACCGCCAGTTCCCACAGGAAGTCGAAGGCGCTGTGCACGGCGAGGGCGGCCAGTGCCGCCACCGCGCCGGTCCACAGCGGTGGTGTCGTCCCGCCGGCGCGCCCGCGCCGCAGCAGCACGACGATGGCGACGCCGAGGGCGGCCAGCGGCACGAGGCCGACGGCGCCGAGGTCGACGAGCCACTGCAGGTACTCGTTGTGCGCCCACCGGCTCGCCACGAGCTGGCCGCTGTAGTCCCGCCAGAAGTAGCGCGCCTGCCCCGGCCCGGAGCCCAGCAGCGGATGGGCGGCGGCCTGGTCCAGCGCCGAGTGCAGCGCCCCGCTGCGGCCGCGCGAGTCGACGTTGAACCGCCGCTGCGACACCGCCTCGAGCCGGGCCGGCAGCGGCCGCGTGAGCAGCAACGCCAGTCCGCCGGCGGCCGCGGCGAGCACCAGCCCCCACGCCGCCGCGAGCCATCTGCCGGGCAGCCGCGGCAGGTGTACGGCCACCAGCCCGCCGACCGCGAGCCCCGCCAGCGCCAGGAGCGGATCGGGCTCGGCCGCGACCGGGAACGAGGGCACGAGGGCGGCCACGGCGATCGCCGCGCCCAGCAGGGCCGGGGCGAGGTGGCGGAGCACTTGACGTACCGGAGCGAAGATGAGGAACAGCAGGACTCCCGCGGCGAAGGCCAGCCCGCCGGCCCGGCTCAGCGTCGCCCCGAGCCCGGCCAGGATCAGGTAGAGCACCCAGGCCCGCCCGATCGATCCCGGCCCGGCCAGCAGCAGCGCGAGCGCCAGCAGCCCCGCCACGGCGAGGACCGCGGCGGCCGCGTTCGGGTAGGTCAGGGTCGAGGCGGCCCGCCAGATCGTCGACTCGACGAGCACCGACCACCGCTCGATCCGCCAGGCCACCCCGGCCCACCCGGTGACCGCGACCAGCGCCCCGATCCCGGTCAGCCCGGTGGCCAGGTCGGCCGCCGCCGCCCGCCGGGCCACGACCACCCCGGCCAGCAGCACCAGCAGCGACAGCGCGATGCCCCCGGCGGTCCCCCACCCGCCGGTCATCGCGGCCCGGGCCCCGGCCCACAGCACGATCGCCGCCCCCGTGACGGCGATCCACCGCAGCCCCCGGTCGAACCGGGCCCCCTCGCGCACGGCGAGCACGAGACTCGCAGCCGCCAATACGCTGGCCACGATTCGGCCCGGGAGATAGAACCCGCCCTGCGCGACCACACCGGCCGTGACTGCCGCGAGAAGCGCGAGCGTCGATGTCGAAAACCGTTGCTGAACAAGCGGATCCACCAGACTCGCCCTCCCCGTCAGAGCGTCTGTTCTCGATGACTATAGCGATCAGCGACGATCAGATGCCGTTAGGAATTCGACACGAACCTTTCCGGCCCCTCGAGCGTTACCGATCGACAAGACGTAACCATTCAGCAGGTTCTTGCGGGCGGGACTTGATCTTGGTGGGTGGTCTGCCCATCCTGGGCGGCGTGTCCGATTCCCCGCCGGTTGCCGAGTTGCTGGAACGGTTGGCCCGGCTGGAGTCGGCGCTGGCTGAGCGGGACGCGCGGATCGAGGTGTTGACGCGGCGAGTGGCCGAGTTGGAGGCGTTGCTGCGCAAGGATTCGCGGACGTCGTCGAAGCCGCCGTCGTCGGACGGTCCGGTCAAGCCGCCGCCGCGGTCGCGGCGGCAGTCCTCGGGTCGGGTGCCGGGCAAGCAGCCCGGTGAGTCCGGGTTCACGTTGCGGCAGGTCACCGAGCCGGAGCTCGACATAGCCCGGCTCGACCCGTCCGGCCGCATCTCCGCCCGCGCCCTGCTGCACCAGCTCGGCCGGCACCCTGGCCACCCGGTCCGATTCGACGCAGTGGCGAGGCCGACCGCTCGACACGATCACCGCCAGCGACATCGAGCAGGCGAGTGCCGCGGCCGCCCCGTGATCGGCCGCGGCACCCGTCCAAAATGGCGCGGATCGATCATTACGGGTGAACCTTTCCGTGATCTTGCATGTAAAACCCGTACCCTGCTCGTATGGGTGACGAGGAGTTCGGTGCGCTGCTGCGGCGGCACCGCGTGGCTGCCGGCCTCAGTCAGCGGGAGCTGGCCGAGCGGGTAGGGCTCAGCGTGGCGGCGATCCGCGACCTCGAGCAGGGGCGCACCCGCCGGCCGCACCGCGGGTCGGCCGAGGCACTCGCAGAGGTGCTGGGGCTGGGCGTTGAGGAGCCGGGCGTCGACGGCGACGCGCCGGTGCGGATCGGGGTGCTCGGGCCGCTGGTCGTGCAGCGCGGCGGCGAGGCGGTGCCGGTCGGACGCGGGGCCCGGCGGGCGGTGTTCGGGCGGCTCGCGCTGTCGGCCAATGCGGCGGTACCGCTGGCGGACCTGCTCGAGCTGCTGCACGACGGCGGCCGGCCGGCGGACGCCGCAGGCGCGCTCTACACGCACCTGTCACGGCTGCGCTCGGCACTGCGCCCGGGCGGGCGCGACGGGGACCCGGTCATCCACCGGACGCCGGGCGGGTACCGGCTCGAGCTCGCCGACGACCGGCTCGACCTCGGCGCGTTCCGGCGGGATGTCCTGGCGGCCGGCGCGGCTCCGCCCGAGCAGGCGCTCGATCTGCTGGAGCGGGCCGCCCGGCAGTGGCGGGGCGCGCCGCTGGAGGATGTGCCGCAGCTACGCGACCACCCGCTCGTCACCACCATCGTGGAGGAGCGGGTGCGGATGGCGCTGCGCCACGCCGAGTTCGCCCTCGCCGCCGGGCAGGCTCACCGCTGCCTGCCCGCCCTGCGCGACCTCGCCGCCGCGCACCCGCTCCACGAGCTGCTGCACGCGCAGCTCATCGCGGTGCTGGCGGCCGAGGGGCGCCAGGCCGACGCGCTCGCGGTCTACGGGCGCATCCGGCAGCGGCTCGTCGGCGAGCTCGGCGTCGAGCCGGGCCCCGAACTGATGGCCGCGCACCGGCGGGTGCTGCGGCAGGAGCCCGCGGTGGTACCGCAGGCACCCGCGCCGGTCGCCGCGCCCGCCCGGCCGGCACCGGCCCAGCTGCCGGCCGACCTGCAGGCGTTCGCCGGGCGCGGGGCCGCCGTCGCGGCGCTCGACCGGCTCGGGTCGGCGGCCGTCATCGTCGTGTCGGGTACCGCCGGCGTGGGCAAGACGACGCTCGCCGTGCACTGGGGGCACCGGGTGCGGGCCCGGTTCCCAGACGGGCAGCTCTACGTCAACCTCCGCGGCTTCCACCCCACCGGCGACGCGGTCACCGCCGCCGGGGCGCTGCACGGCTTCCTGACCGCTCTGGGGCTGCCGCCGGGGCGGGTGCCGGGCGATCTCGAGGCGCGCGCCGCGCAGTACCGGACGCTGCTCTCCGGCCGGCGGATGCTCGTGCTGCTCGACAATGCCCGTGACGCGGACCAGGTCCGCCCGCTGCTGCCGGCCGCGCCCGGCTGCGTGGCCCTCGTCACCAGCCGCCACCGCCTCACCGGGCTGGTCGCGACCGAGGGCGCGCAACCGGTACTGCTGGATCTGCTCCCCGCCAACGAGGCCCGCGCGCTGCTGACCCGCCGGTTGGGCGCGGAGCGGATCCGGGAGGAGGCCGAAGCGGTCGACGCGATCGTCGAGCGGTGCGCCCGGCTGCCGCTCGCCCTCGCCGTCGTCGCCGCCCGGGCGGCGACCAGGCCGGGCCTGCCGCTCGCGAGTCTCGCGGCCGAGCTGGCCGACCGCCTCGACGCGCTGCACGGCGACGAGCCCGGCACCGACGTGCGCGCCGTCCTCGACTGCTCCTACCGGCAGCTGACACCGGCCGCCGCCCGGCTGCTGCGCCTCCTCGGCCAGCATCCCGGCCCCGACCTCGGGGCGGCTGGCGCGGCCCGGCTCGCGGGGCACAGCCAGGCCGAGGTCGCGCCGCTGCTGGCCGAGCTCACGGGCGCGCACCTGCTCGCCGAGCCGGAAACCGGCCGCTTCACGATGCACGACGTGCTGCACGCGTACGCCGCCGAGCGCGGCCGCGAGGAGGACCCCGACCCCGTGCGGATCGCGGCCCTCGGCCGCCTCATCGAGTACTACGTGGACACGGCCACGGCCGCCATCGCGACCGTCCTGCCCGGCGAGTCGGACGCCGCCCCGACCGGCTTGTTCGACCAGGTGGCCGCCGCCCGGGCCTGGCTGGACCGCGAACGCGCCAACGCCGTCGCGCTCGCCGGGCTCGGCCGGCCCGCCGAGACGATCGCCATCGCCCGGACCCTGCAGCGGTACCTCGACCTGGGCTACTACACCGAGGCGCAGGACCTGCACTCCCGGGCCCGCGAGGCCGCCCGGGAGCACGGCGACCCCACCGCCGAGGCCACGGCGCTGAACCATCTCGGCGTCACCTACCTGCGGCTCGGCCGCTTCGCCGACGCCGTCGAGCTGCACCACCAGGCGCTGGAACGGTTCCGGGCGGCCGGTGACGCCGCCGGCGAGGGGCGCAGCCAGGAGCTGATCGGCAACGCCGCATGGCGCCTCGGCGACTACGAGAGCGCCCGCAAGTACCACTACGCCGCCCTCGACACGTTCCGGGCGGCCGGCCACCGGCTCGGCGAGGCGATCCAGCTCGTCCACATCAGCACCGGCAACCGGCAGTTCGGCGACCTCGAGGCCGCGGCCGACGGCCTCGACCGGGCCCTCATACTGCTGCGCGAGCTCGGCGCCCGGCACGGCGAGGCCTACGCGCTGGACACGCTGGGCCTGCTCCGCCAGGAGTCCGGCGCCGCCGCCTGGGCCGTCGAGTGTCACGAGCAGGCCTACGCGATCTGTGCCGACATCGGCTACCCCGCCGGACAGGCCGACGCGCTGCACAACCTGGCCCGCGCGCTGCTCGTCCTCGGCCGGTCCGGGGAGGCGATCGTGCACCACCATCGCGCCCTGAGCCTGTTCCGCGAGATCGGGGCGCGCGCCGGCGAGATCGACACGCTCAACGGGCTGGGCGCCGCACTGGCCGCCGCGGGCGAGCCGGACGCGGCGCGGGACCGCTACACCGAGGCCCTCGCCCTCGCCGCGGAGACCGGCGAGCGGCTCCAAGAGGCCGTCGCCCACGAGGGCCTGGCAGGCCTCTACGCTGCGGCTGGCGACCGGGCCGGCGCCCGGCGCGCGTGGCGGCACGCCCTGACCGTCTACACCGATCTGGGCCTGCCCGACGCCGAGCGGGTCAGCACGGCGCTGCGGGGAGCTCGAAGATCAGCTCCGTGACGGTCGTATCGCGGGCGCCGGCAAACGAGAGCGGTCGCCCCCTTCAGCACACCACCGTCGCGCGGTGCTGGCGGCCGTCGATCCCGACTCGCACGCTATCCCGCCGCCCGCCGGTCCGCGCAGGGGGGCTCCGGCCGCACCCGCGGCCGGAGCCCTCCCGGTCAGACTCCAGCCAGGGCGGCCCGGACGAGCTCGGCCAGCGCCGGGAGCTTGTCCGCGGACCAGATGGAGTGGTGGTCGCCCGGCACGATGTGCTCGGTCAGGTCGGTCGCGACCCGGTCCCACCGCATGTACTCGGGCTTCGAGTCCGCGGACATGATGTGGACCACCGGGCCGTGGTACTTCTCCGTCACCTCGAAGGCGAACAGCGCCTCGATGTGGGCACGGAAGACCACGAACCGGTCGCCGAGCATGTCAGCGTCGATCTCCTCGGGCAGGATGGCCGCGGCCTCGACGGCGGCGAAGGTGACCTCCGGTTCGACGTCGTCCGGCAGCCCGGCGAAGACCGCGTCGAGGGCGGCCGGCGGCGCACCGGCGATGCCCATCATGTCGCCCATGAACCGGCGCTGGATCTCCTTCTCCGGCGGCAGGTCCGCGACCCAGGGCAGGCCGACGTCGACCAGCACGAGCCGCGCCACGCGGACGCCGGCGGCGGTGAGCCGCTGCGCCATGTCGAAGGCGATCACGCCCCCCATCGACCAGCCCAGTAACAGGATCTCGCCGGCGGGCCGGAACTCCCGCAGCGTGTCGGCGTACTCCTCGCAGAGCGCGGGCAGCGACCGCAGCGGCGTGCGCTCGTCGTCGAAGCCGGGCGCCTCGAAGCCGAGGACCGGCCGCTCGGCGCTGAGCAGGTTGGCCAGGCCGGCGTAGGAGTACGCCGACCCGGAGACGGCGTGCACGCAGAAAAGCGGGGTCCCCTCGCCCTCGTCGGCGAGCGGGATGATGCGGTCCAGGTCGGCGGACATCAGGCCTCCACGGCGGGCTTGGACGACAGCTTCTCATCGACGGCCGCCGAGATGGCGGCGACGGTCGCGTTGCCGTACAGCAGCCTGATACTGATCTTCACCTTGAACGTCTTGTTGATCCGGCCGACGACCCGCATCGCCTGCAGCGAGTTGCCGCCGATGCCGAAGAAGCTCTCGTCGGCGCCGATCCGGGGGACCGACAGGACCTCGGCGAATATCTTCGCCACCGCCTCCTCGGTCGGGGTGCGCGGTCCGACGAACTCCTCGCCGGCGTCGTCGGCCTCGGCCGGCTCCGGGAGCGCCTTGCGGTTGATCTTCCAGCCGCCGCTGAGCGGGAACTCCTGCAGCGCGACCCACGCCGCCGGCACCATGTAGTCGGGCAGCGTGGTGCCGAGGTGGGTGCGGAGGTCGGCCGGGCTCGCCGAGGCCTGGCCGGCGGGCGTGGTCCAGTAGCCCACCAGCCGGTCCTCGCCCTGCCGGTCGGGGCGCAGCAGCACCACCGCCCGGTCGACCGCGGGGTGGGCCTGCAACGCGGCCTCGATCTCGCCGAGCTCGATGCGCAGCCCGCGCAGCTTGACCTGGTTGTCGATCCGGCCGAGGATCTCGAGCTGCCCGGCCTGGTTCCACTGGACCAGGTCGCCGCTGCGGTACACCGTGCGCTGGGGGTCGAGCGGGTCCGGGACGAACTTCTCGGCGGTCAGCTCCGGCTGGTTGAGGTAGCCGCGGGCGAGTCCGCCCTCCTCCCCGCCGATCAGCAGCTCGCCCGCGATGCCCTTCGGCAGCAGGTTGCGGTGGTGGTCGACGATGTAGACCTGGCGGTTGATGTGGGGCCGGCCGATCGGCGGCGACGTCGTCCAGGTGATGTGCTCGCAGACGTATTCGGTGCAGGCGATGGCCGCCTCGGTCGGGCCGTACAGGTTGAGGTAGGTGCGGCCGGGCAGGTTCCACTTGTTGACCAGCTCGGGCGGCAGCTTCTCGGCGCCGCCCATCACGTACCGCAGGTCAGGGTACGAGTCGGCGTCGAGCACGGACTGCATCGCCGGCGGCAGGCCCGCGTAGGTCACCCGCTGGTTGCGCATGAGGCTGGTCAGCGAGTCCGGCGACTGGGCGTCCTCCGGCGACACCGCGACGACCGTCGCGCCGACCAGGAACGCGGTCCAGATCTCGCCCTGCGACATGTCGAAGGTGAGCGCGGGCAGCTGCAGCAGGCGGTCGTGGGGGCCGAAGCCGAAGCTGCGGCGGTACGCCTCCGCGAAGTACGACACCGCCCGGTGCGCGATCATCACGCCCTTCGGCGCGCCCGTCGACCCGGAGGTGTAGAGGATGTAGGCCAGCGACTCCCGGGTCGCCCACTCGGCCAGCGGCTCGTCGGCCGGGATCGCCTCGATCGCGGGCCAGTCCGTGTCGATGCGCACGGTGGCCCAATCGTCCGACGCGGGCACCTGCCCGGCGAACTCGGACCGGGTGACGACGACTGGCGCCTTCGTGTCGCGGATCATGTACTCGATCCGGCTGACCGGGTTCTTCGGGTCGAGCATCGCGAACGCGCCGCCGGCCTTGAGGATGCCGAGCATGGTGACGTAGGCGTCGAGGTCGCGGTCGATGACGACCGCCACGACCTGACCGGCCCGCAGGCCGAGCGCGCGCAGGTGCCGGGCGAGCCGGTCGGCGCGGCGGTCGAGCTCGGCGTAGGTCAGCTCGACGTCGTTGCAGAGCACCGCGACCGCATCGGGGGTCGCGCGGGCGATCGCGGCGACGCCCTCGTGCAGCGGGCCCTCGGCGTAGGGCACGACCTCGCCTCGGCCCCAGGCCAGGATCTCCTCGCGCTCCGCGGCCGGCAGCAGCGGTACCTCCGACAGCCGCAGCCCGGGATCCTCGCTCACCGCCGCCAGAACGGTCTCGACGTGATCGAGCAGCGCCTCGATCCGCCACCGGTCGAACAGGTCGGCCGAGTACTCGATCGACGCGCTCAGCGTGGTGGCGGTCTCGACGAAGTTGAGCGTGAGGTCGAAGCGGGAGCGCACCGACGGCAGCAGCACGTACTCGGCCGAGATGCCGGGCAGGTGGACGTTGTCGCCGGAGGTCGCGCCGCCGAGCAGCTGGATCGAGACCTGGAACAGCGGGTTGCGGCTCGGGTCGCGCTCGGGCTGGATGCGGTCGACGATCTGGTGGAACGGGACCTCCTGGTGCTCGTAGAGGTCCAGGTTGGCGTCGGCGGAGCGCTCGAGCAGCTCGGTGAAGGTCGGGTCGCCGCTGAGGTCGCAGCGCAGCACGACCATGTTGACGAACAGGCCGACGATGTCCTCCAACTCCGGCTCGGGGCGGCCGAGGAGCGGTACACCCACCGGAATGTCCTCGGCGCCGGTGTACCGGCTGAGCACGACGTTGACCGCGGTCGCCAGTGTCACGAACAGCGAGGTCCCGTTGTCGGCGGAGAGCTGCCGGGCCGCCGTGAGCAGGTGCGGGGGCAGCGCGCGGATCACCGAGCCGCCGTGGTGCGACGTCGAGACCGGGCGCGGCCGGTCGGTGGGCAGCTCCAGCACCGGCAGATCCTTGAGCCGGTCGGCCCAGAAGGTCAGCTCCTCGTTCAGCGCGTCGCCCTGCAGGCGCTCCCGCTGGCCGCCGGCGAACTCGGCGTAGGTCAGCTCGGGCTCGGGCAGTGTCGGCTGCTCGCCGGCCAGGAATGCCTGGTACGCGGCGGACAGGTCGGCGTTGAGGATCCCCGAGGACCAGCCGTCGGTCACGATGTGGTGGTAGGCCTGCAGCAGCACATGGTGGTCGCCGGCCAGCCGCAGCAGCCGGAAGCGGTAGAGCGGGCCGGCCTCGAGGTCGAACGCCGTCCGGGTCTGCTCGGCGATCTCGGCGTCCACGGCCGCGTCGTGTCCGTCGGCCGGCAGCGCCGTCAGGTCGACCAGCGTGATGTCCACATCGGACGGTTCGGCGATCCGCTGGAATGGCTGCCCGTCGCGGCTGCCGATCGTCGTGCGCAGGGCGGCGTGCCGGCCGATCACGAAGCTCACGCTGTGCCGCAGCACCTCGGCGTCGAGCGGTCCGCGCAGGCGCCACGCGAGCAGGATGTTGTACGTCGTCTCACCCGGGGCCAGCTGGTCGAGGAACCACAGCTGTTCCTGTCCGAACGACAGCGGCAGGCCCAGGGCCTCCACGTCGGCGGGCGACTCCCCCGGCTCGCCCTGGGGCACACTCGTGTTCACGTGGCTCGGTCCTCTGACTCGGCGAATGACTGACTGACCCGGCGCAGCCCATCCAGCAGCTGCTCCGGCTCCCGGGCAAAACTGATTCTCAGCCCGCGGACGGTGCCGAACGTCTCGGCCGGCATGACCAGCACGCCGTGCCCGAGCACCCGGCGGACGAAGCTCAGCGACGACTCCGCGGTACGCAGGTGCAGCCAGGCGAAGGGGGTCCCCTCCGGCGGGACGAGCCGGACCTGTTCCGCGTGCGACGCGGCCCACCCGGTCAGGATGCTGAGGCCGCCGCCGACGAGCCGATGGTACTCCCGGGCCCAGCGCTCCTGGCGGGCCAGCACGTCGGCGGCGAGGGCCTCGCACAGCACCGAGTTGGAGATCGAGGTGAAGTGCTTGTACTCGATGCACTCCCGGATCACGTCCAGCGGCCCGTACATCCACCCGACCCGCAGCCCGGGGAAGCCGTAGACCTTGGAAACGCTGGAGACCGAGATGACCCGGTCCGCGCCGAGCGCCCGGGACTCGGACAGGTCGAGCACATACTCCTCGTCGAGGACGAGGTAGGCGCCGGACCGCTCGGCCAGCGCGAGCAGCGCGTCGAACTCGTGCGGCCGGAGCCGCCGCCCGGTCGGGTTGCTCGGGGTGTTGACCGTGATCAGGCGGAGGTCGTCGCCGCCGGCCGCGGCGAGCCGGTCGAGGTCGAGGTCGAAGTCCTCGGTCAGGTCGAGCAGCTCGACCTGACCGCCGAGGCGCTCGGGCACGTCCCAGGCCTGCTGCCAGCCGGGCCGGAAGGCGATCACCCGGTCGCCGGGGCGCAGCAGCGTGGCGTAGAGCAGGTAGAGCGCCTCCTGCGAGCCGTGCGTGACCAGCACGTGCTCGGCCGACCCGCCGTAGCGCGCGGCGATCAGCTCGGCCAGCGGGGCGCTGCCGCGGTCGACGCCGTAGTTGAGCTCGAGCGCGCCGACGCTGGTCAGCTGGTCGAGCGTGCCGCACTTGACGTGGCTGTCGCCGAGATCGATGTCGTACCGGCCCAGCGAGTCCTCGAAGACCCACCGGCGCATCGGGTACATCGCGGGTCCGGCCCCGCCCGGACCGGTCCAGGAGATCGAGGTGGCGGTCATGCCTGTACTCCTATCCGGGTGAGGGCGACCGGCTCGTCGAGGCGCAGCCGGGCGCGCAGCTCCGCCGAGAAGGCGCCGCTCGCCACCTCCTCGATGACCCCGGTCATGGTGCCGGACGAATCCGGGTTGAAGGCCAGGTCGAGGGAGCCGCCGGGCATGCGGCAGGTGACGTGCTCGTCGACCAGGCCGAGCACACGGGCGGCACTGGCCGCCGCCCAGCTACCGCTGCCTGAGGCGAGCGTGTAGCCGGCGCCCCGCTCCCAGATCTCCACGTCGAGCGTGGCGCGGTCGGCGACCCGGACGAACTCGACGTTGGTCCGGGCCGGGAAGCGGGGGTGACCGGCGATCCGCGGGCCCAGCCGGTGGGCGAGCCCGGGCTCGTCCGCCTCGAGGAAGAGCACGGTGTGCGGGTTGCCGTTGTGCAGTGACGTCACCGTCAGGGTCTCGCCGTCGACGTCCAGCGGCCAGTTGACCGCGGCGCCGGTGAGGCCGGTCACCGGCAGGTCGGCGGCCCGGAAGGAGGCGGGGTCCATGGCCACCCGGACCACGCCGGCCGCGAAGTCGGGGATGTCGGCGCGGGTCACCCCGGCGTCCGTGCGGATGACGAACGCGCGCTCGCCGGGCAGGTGGTGGCGGGCGAGGTGGAGCGCGAACATGCGTATGCCGTTCGCGCTGCGCTCGCAGGCGCTGCCGTCGGAGTTGAAGATGCGCAGGCCGGTCTCCGCGCCGGGCCGGGCCGGGCCGACGGGGCCGAAGAGGACCCCGTCGGCGCCGACGCCGAGATGCCGGTCGCAGAGCCGCCGGACGACGTCCCCGGCCGGCTCCCACGCCACCTGGCGGGAGTCGATCACGAGGTAGTCGTTGCCGAGCGCGTGGTACTTCCAGAATTCCGGCACTGCTGCTCCAACTCCGTTGTCACATGGAGGACGGGCTGTCGCCGGCCCCCTCGAGCACCGCCCGGTCGTGCTCGTCGCCGTACCACTTCTCCTTCCAGCGGGAGAAGGCGGTGATGAAGATGTCGCGGTTGCCCGGGTTGCCGTTCTCGGGCAGCACGTCGGTGACGTCGTGGGCGATCGCGCGGTCGTCGATGACGACCGCCTGCCCCGGCTCGAGCACGCCGTCCCAGAACGGCTTGTCCTCGCCCGGGTTCCACAGCCGGGTCACGCCGCCGGACACGCTGTGCCGGCGCAGGATGCCGATGAGCACGAACTCGTGGCCGTCGTGGTGCACGCCCTCCGGGGTGAGCTGGCCCGGCTTCTGCGGGGTGGCGATCGTCCGGTTCTGGTGGACGTTGATCTGCCAGTCCTCCGAGTTGTCGAGCTGCAGCGCCTCGATGCCGGCCCGGATGAACGGGGTGAAGTCGGCCTCGAGCGGCTCGTACTTGCGCTTGATACCGCCGCCGACCGGGTTGAACTGCTTGAAGGCGGTGTAGTCGCGATGCGCCAGCTTCTCGAAGTGCCAGTCGTCGTCCGCGGTCCAGGACAGGCGGTACTGCGAGAACCGCTTGTACCGGGTGAGGTTGCCCATGTACTCGTCCAGCGGGAGCCGCTCGTAGCTCTCCAGGATCTCCGGCGTGATGGGCGGTAGATCGATGATCACGTAACCCTGCGGATTCAATGGCATGACAGCGTCCTTCCTCTTCCGCACGTGCTGCGGGGTCGTTGCGACATCGATCTCGATCAGGTCCCGGCGACGGCCTGGGCCAGCCGCTCGTCCAGGTGCCGGGCGGAGGAGTTGAGCCGCCAGAGCGAGCCGCGGGCGATGCCGCGACGCATGTACTCGGACGTGCTGGCGGGCACGACCACGTTGTGGAACCAGCCGGCGGCGTGCCGGGAGTCGATGGTCACGTGCAGCCGGTGGTAGACGATGCCCACATCCGGCAGGCCGAGCCGCTCCCAGGCCCGCACGACGTTGCGGAACCGGTCCGGGGCGAGCCACTCCGTCATGCCGAGGTAGCCGACGGCCTCCGGGTAGAGGTGCCGGTAGCGGCACAGCAGCACGGCCAGGTTGCCGGAGAGCAGGTCGTTGGCGGTCATCGCCGCCTCGAGCTCCTCTTCCACGATGTCGAAGACCTGGTATATCTGGTTGAAGAGGGTGGTGTGAACCTCTTCGGGCTCGCCGTTGCCCATCTCGTCCCAGAAGTTGTTCGCGATCTCCATCTTCGCCGCGCCGACAGTGCCGACCTGCATCATGGCGAGGAAGTCGTCGAACCGGCCGTCGACCAGCGACTCCTGGATCACGTACGTGCGCAGGTCGTCCCGGCTCGCCTGACGGTTGATGAACTCGGCGTAGTACGGGTGCTTGAACACGGGGTGCGTCCGGGCGAGGCCCTTGAGCCAGGACAGGTAGGCCGGACCTCCGTCGGGGGCGGCCTCGATCGTGCCCGGCTCGATCCATCGATCCTCCGCCGCGATGGTCGCGATCTCCAGCAGGCGGGTGACCTCGTGGATGATGATCGACCCCTCCGAGGTGGCCGAGTCGGGGATCTTCATGATGGTCGCGTAGATACGGCTCAGGAGCAGTTGCTGGCGGTAGAGCGCCCCGGCGTCGCCGGACCGCACGCTGTCGTTGAGCGCGCGCACGGCCGCCTTGATCGGTTCCCGATCGGCGGCGAGGAGCTGGTCGACGCGCTCCGCCGGCAATGCGAGAAACGACGAGATCTCGTCTACGATGTTCAATTCGTCGTAGCGCCCGGCGGTAACCAGAGAGGGACTGTCGATAATGGTCACGGGTTCTCCCAGAAAGGGACACCGGCCGAGCGCTCGGATCCACGAGCCCGGCACGGTTGCCTGATCTACAACTCCGCGGCGTAATCAATATCGCACCGGACGTAGCCGATCGTCAATACACAGGAGCACTTAACACGTGTCTCCTGGTTGACAATCTCCGTTCACAATGCATGGCGGCCAAACCGTGCTTGGGCAGGTATTTTTCGCACAAGTTACCAAGGCTCTGGACTTTCGCCCGAACCTTGTAACAGCAGCTTCGTAATGTCCGCCGAGTCAATTTGACACGCGTCCGGTCAATTGCAGGTAGACGCGCCTGTCGCAGGTGACGGCGACAATTTAGAGCACTACGGCGATACGGCGATCACTCCATTCCAACCCGGCGGACCGAAACAGAAACGAAACATGAACTGGAACCCACCCATTGCCAGGACGCGACAGGTGACGCATCGACATCGGCCGGATGGACGCCGGTCACGGCACGGTGTACGGGGCGCCGACGATCCAGCCGCCCCGGGGCGGGGGCTCAAGATGCTCGTCGACGACCTCGACCGGGTCGCCGACGCTGATGGTGCCGGGCCGCTCCACCCAGCAGTCCAGCGCGACCCGCCCGTCGAACTCCCGATTGATCCGCCGCAGCACGTCGAGGTCCTGCTCGCCGGTGTCGGGGTCGAATGTGGTGACGACGCAGCGCTGCCGCAGCTTCAGCATGCCGATCACGACCTCGCCGATGCGCAGCGTCCGGCCCGGCCAGTCCCGCTCGGCCAGCCCGTCCACGCCCCCCACGACGATGTTGGGCCGCAGCCGCCGCCCACTGTTGGCGAACGCGGTGATGCCGCCGTCGGTGGCGACCAGCAGGGGCATGACGTCGAAGCGCTCGCGGCCGGCATACTGGACCGCCTCGACGCCCGGTCCGGTCACCCGCTCGATCGCCGCGGAGACCGCCGGGTCCTTCCACGGCAGCCCGTCGACCAGGACCTCGCCGTCCTCGTCGGTCGTCGCGGCCAGGCCCAGCAGCCCCGAGCGGGTGCGGGCGGTCACCACGCCGTGGTGGTTGCGCACGTGGATCAGGCGGTCGCCGGCGATCCCGTCCTTGGTCACGGTGGCCGACCTGAGCTGCTCGCCCCGCATCGACTTGACCGGGAAGCGCCACAGTTGCTCAACGCGCATCGTCAGCCCCGCTCCCCGCCGCCCCGGCCTCCGCCGCGGCGGTCCCGGCCGGAGCCGGCTCATCCGGAGTGGGCTCGGGCGGCGCGCCCGTCCGGTCGGCCTCGGTCGCCGCCGGCGGCATCTCCTTCAGCCGGCTCACCGGCGAGATGACCAGCCCGATGACCACGAGCGCCGAGCCGATCGCGGCGCCGGTGATCGCGTCCCGGGGGCCGAACGCCCCGGCCAGGATGCCGGCGAAGAGGCCGCCCAGCGAGCCGCCGCCGAACAGGACGGTGCGGAACGCGGCGTTCATCCGGCCCATCAGCGACGGGGGCGTGCAGGTCTGCCGCAGGGAGATCATGACGACACCCGCGACGCCGAGGCCCCCGTAGCTCAGGAAGAACGAGACGATGAACACGCCCACCTGGACCGGCGCCGGCCCCGCGGCCAGCGGGATCAGCAGGGGGCTGACGAAGATCGCGGACATCGAGACGGCATAGACCAGGCCGATCGGGAACCGCTTGATGAGCTTGCGGGAGGCGGCCGCGCCCGCGAGGCCGCCGACGGAGGCGGCGGAGAGGACCAGGCCGACCGTCGCCGGGTTGAGCCCGACATCGCGGACCGCGAAGAGCAGGAACATCGTCCACACGGTGACGAGGGAGAAGTTGCAGAACGGCGCGACCAGGGCCAGCGGCCGCAGGATCCGGTTGCCGAAGACCCAGACCAGGCCGTCGCGCAGCTCCCGGAGCAGATGTCGCCGCTCCGTCGCCGGCTTCGGCGGCGCCTCCGGCGTGCGGATCAGCAGCAGTGAGACCACCGAAGCGAGGAACGAGAACGCGTCGACGATCATGGCCACCGGCGCGGTGAGCGCGGAGACCAGCAGGCCCGCGATGCCGGGGCCGGCCACGTCCGCGGCGGACGAGGTCGTGCCCAGCTTGGAGTTGGCCTCGACGTAGTGCTTGGGGTCCTTGACCAGCGCCGGCACGTACGACATCCAGCTCACGTCGAACGCCACCGAGGCCACGCCGACGAGACATGCGATGACGAGCAGCGTCACCATGTTGAGCAGGTCCAGCCAGTACAACACCGGCACCGACGCGATGAGCACGAGCCGCACGACGTTGGCCGCGATCATCACCGGCCGGCGCCGGACGCGGTCCACCCACAGGCCGAGGAGCAGCGCGAGGCCGAGATACGGCACCAGCTGCAGGAAGCGCAGCAGGCCGACCTGCTCGTCGCTGGCGTTGAAGACGATGACGGCGGTCAGCGGCAGCGCCAGCACGGTGACGTGGCTGCCGAACAACGACAGGGTCTCGCCGAACCAGAACTTCAGGAAGTCGACGTTGTGCCACAGCGAGTCGGGAGTGGCGGGGACGGCGTCCTCGGGCTCGGCGACTGGTGAGTCCGTGGTGCTCGCCGTGGTCATCTCTGCCCTTTCCGTCCGGGCTGCCAGCTCCGACACGTTTGTTCTAACGCTGTATTGGCTATCTATCCGTTAGAGAATGTCACGGCGTTCCAACGCTTGCAAGCGCCAACTCCCGTGAGAAACCGATAGGATGTCGCCATGAGCGCCGACGCCGAGGACCCGGGGATCGTCCCGGCCGCGCACCCGGCCAGGACCGCGCCCCTCTCGCTACGGTTCGCCAACACCCGCTACGCGGTGCGCGGCCAGGCCCGCGACGGCATCGGCACACCCGAGCTCCTGCGGGACTGGCTCACCCGGCACGCCGGGGAGCTCGGCCTCTCCGGGCCGCCGGCCGTGGACGCCGACGCCGACGTCGTCCCCTTCGTCGAGCTCCGGGACGCCATCCGTGAGCTCGTCGCCGACGCCATGTCGGACCCCGGCGACGAGCGCGCGGCGGCCGGCGGGGGCGGCGCGGACGCCGTCGCCCTGCTCAACCAGCTCTCCGCCGGCGGCCCGAGCTGGCCGGCCCTGGTGCGGTCCGGCCGCGGACTCCGGGTGGTCTGGCACACCGAGCGCACCGCGCAGCCGGCGGCCCTGACCACGCTGGCCCAGGACGCGATCGCGATGCTCGGCGGCGCGGTCGTCGGCGACCTGCGCGCCTGCCGGGCGCCCGGCTGCGTGCAGATCTTCGTCAAGGACCATCCACGCCGCGAGTTCTGCTCGACCGCCTGCGGCAACCGCGCCCGCGCCGCCCGCCACTACCTGCGCCACCGCGAGGACTGACGGCCCACGGGGTCGCTTCGAGGCCAACACCGCCACCGTCGGCGGCGACGCCCGAGCCGCCGGCTAGGCATCCACCGGCGTGACCACCCCGGTGGTGTCCTTCACCAATACGAGCACGCCGCCTGAGCTGCCCGGATGGCGTTATCGGCAGGTACAGCCTTGCATCGCCGGCCTTGTCGGCGATTCCATCACGTAACCGAACAAATCGAAACAACGACGGGTCCGCAATCCCCTGGAGAACCGATTGTTACCCTTACGTTGCGATATAATATTGAGAGGAGCAAATAATATGAAAGATCAGGAGGGACACCGTGGTCGATTCCCGTGCATGTCCAGCCGCCCGGGTGGGCAGACCCTGGCCGCCGGGGCGTCAATTGTGCCGTCGGGCGACCGGGTGGAAGCGGAGGTCCACTCTGGCCCCTCATGTCCCGCAGCCGTCTCCCGGAAGGTGCGGCGGAGGGGGTCGCGCGTGGTGATGTCCGCTGACGCAGGAGATCCCACCAGGTTCGAACGGGAAGCGGGGCTAGTATATGTCCTCATCGCCGCTTGCAACGAGGTGCTCCGGGCTGGCATCGCCGCGCTGATCAAGCCGTTTCCCGGCTTTGCGGTGTCGGAGACTTCCGTCGGTACGGTCGCCTTGGTGGGCGAGGTGCAGGCTCGGCGGCCGGACGTACTTCTGGTGGACATTGCGATAGCGGGAAGCCTGCGCGATTTCTTCGGCCCTCGCGCCGAGGACTCGCTCGCGGACATCGCGGTGGTGGCCCTAGCGCCCGACGACCTGTCTGACGTCGACGTCCTGCGGGATCTCGTCCAGCGCGGCGTCGATGGGATCGTGACTGCGAACGACCAAGCCCCGCAGCTCAGTGGCGCCATCAAGGCGGTGCACCGCGGGCGGCGCTGGCTCAGTCCAGCGCTCGGCGGTCATCTCCTCAACCTCCTCGCCCGGCCCAGTGCGGGTCTCCCGTCCGCCGAGGCCAGCGACACGGAGACGAGCCTGACACAGCAGGAGCGCAGAGTTCTGGCGCTCGTTGCCGACGGCCTGACGGTAGGCCAGATCGCCAAACGTCTTCACCGCAGCGAAAGCGCCGTAAAATATCACCTTTCTAACATGAGCGCAAGATACCAGGCGAGCAACCGCGCCCACCTGGTGTACCTGGCCGTTCAGGCAGGAGAACTCCCGATTGGTTGACGGAACGGCCAGATCAGAAACAGTCTGAATGGATCGGGACAGTCAGACGTCAATACGATTTCCTGAGTTCGGCAACCAGCACCGGTTCGCACCGGGGATTGGTTGCGGACTCGGGGAACGGCCTCGAGTCGTTTCACGATTGGGGATCCCAGTGAAACGAACGGTCAAGCTCGCGCTCGCCGGGGTGGCACTTTCCGCCGCCGTGACGGGCGTCGTCGCGGAGCCAGCGCAGGCGTGGGTGAGCGTGGGGACGCACACGCAGTACCCGTCGGAGGGCGGAACCTGGCAGTACGGTTTCTGGGACGTGAAGGTCCGTTCCCACTACACGGTCAACCGGTGCCACGGTTCGACGGTGATCCGGTACATCGACGGGTCTGAGACCAGCCGGTCGCGGAGCATCGACACCGCCTCCGGCCAGAAGTCGATCGCCGAGATCTCGACCATCAACTCGCCTGGTCTCGAGGCCAGCTACTACTACCGCACCTGCTGACCGCGGTCTGACCCCTGTGGCTCGGCGACGTCGGTCGCCGAGCCACAGGTGCGTCAGCCGCCTACCGCTCGACGAGGTACACCGGAACGCCGAACCCGTCGCGGCGCGTGAGCAGGCCGCCGATGGCGTCGCGCTCGGACTTCGATTCGTACGTCACCTGGATCAGTGCGCGGTCCTGCCCCTTGGGGCACGGCGAGCCCACCCCCACGGAGATACCGCCACCCAGCGCCTCGATGTCCTGGGCGAGGGCCTGGTTGCGGGCCAGCGCCGCGTTGGCCTCGGCCGCGGTCGGCAGCTGCTCGCAGGGCGGGTGCGTGTCGCTCGACATCGGGAACACGCCGCCGAGGGCCGCAGCCGCGCCCGTACCAATGACGGCCACCGCGACGGCACCAATCACGATCTTGGAAATCAGCCTCATCGGGAGTTCTCCGCTCTGGTGGGGTTGCTGATTCGTCCGCTGCCGATCTCGTGCCGGACGCCGCAGGCCTCGATCATTTGGAAGTCGTGCGTGGACACGATGACCGTGCAGCCGTTCGCGGCGAACTCCGTGAACAGGTCGATGACCTTCATCCGGTTGGCGGCGTCGAGCGACGCGGTGGGCTCGTCGACGAAGACGACCGCGGCTCGCTTGTAGATGGCCCGGGCCAGGGCGAGCCGCTGCTTCTCACCGCCGCTGAGGTGGCTGGCCGCCTCGTCCTGGCGTCCCGCCAGCCCGGTCTGTTCGAGGACCTGGGCCAGCCGCTTCCTGTCACCGGTGGCCCGCCGGCCCAGGGGGCTCGACTGCATGGTGACGTTGAAGGCGACCGACTCGTCGTCCATGATGCCGTAGTCCTGCAGTACGAACGCCGCGTGGTCACGCCAGAACCGGCGCCGCGCCGCCGAGCCGTACTTCGTGACATCCTTCCCGTCGATCAGGATGCGGCCGCGATCGACCGGGAGCAGCAGCCCGAGACAGTGCAGCAACGTGGTCTTCCCGGACCCGCTCGGGCCGACCAGGGCGGTCATCGTGCCGGGCTCGCAGTGCACGAACTCGCCGTCGAGCACCGGCCGCCCGCCGATCGCCACGGCGACGCCCTCGGCCTCAATCAGCATCTGGAACTCCCATCAGATTCGGCGCCGGCTCACGCCGGCGAAACACCAGTTCGCGGCACACAGATGACTCAGCGGTACAACGAGAACCCCGAACACCGCGGCGACCAGCAGGGCGCCTGTCGCGTCGGGTCTCTGCAGCAGCGCGACGAGGGTCACGAGCACCGCGCCGGCCAGCAGTTCCCTGGTCACCCGACGCTGCAGGATCTGCGGCCAGGACCGGCCGGACAGCCTGAGCGGGAAGTCGCGCTTCGCATGCAGCAGGGCGGTGATCAGCGCGCTGATCGCAGCCGCGACCGTGAAGGCGACGACCAGCGCGGCCAGCGCAAGGTTCATCAGCCAGACGACGTAGGCCATGAACTGCGCGCGCAGCAGCCCTTCCTCCGCGACGTAGACGACGCTCAGCCCGCCCTTGATCCCCGGACCGCTCAGGGCGCCGGCGGACAGGCCGTGGCGTTCGAGCAGCGCCTGCGTGGCCGCCACACCGGTGAACACAAGGTTCCTGGTCGAGACCATCGACGTCAGGTTCCGATCGTTGATCGTCAGGTGCAGGGAGGGCACGACGGCGACGAGGACGTCACCGAGGAAGCGGAGGCTCCCGCCGTCGCCCCCTTCACCGACCGGCAGCCGGAATCCGCCGACCGGCTGCCGGAAGGCGAATCCCGAGAAGGTCTCCTCGCTGGGGCGGCCCTGGTTCCGTGCGAGCAGCGCGAACGTCTCGCCGAACTCCCGGTTGACCAGAGCTTTGACGCGGTCGTACGGCACCGGCGCGAGCGCGTTCGCGGGAGCCCTCGCCGTCATCAGGTCGAGCCAGCGCTGGTTCACGAAGGTCACCGCCGAATAGTCGCCAAGGTCGCCCCTCCAGACGTCCCGCGAGAAGGTGTACGAGTACGCGACCGCACCGACCGACTCGGCGTCCTCGACCAAGTCGCCGATCTGGGGCTCGACAGCGGTCATCTCCGCGTCGCTCATCCCGAACTGGACGGAGACCTGGTCCGCGAGGTTCTCCCACTGTGCCATCTCGGCCGCGGTGGCCGCCGAGCTTCGATACGCCGACCAGGCCGGCCCGGCCGTGGCCACCACCAGCAGGAACGTCAGCGCCTGGATGACCGCGGCCGCCGAACGCAGGCTCTTCACCGCGGGCTGCCGGGTGGCGAGGATGGCGGCGCTCGGCCACGCGGACGCCGACATGGCGAGGGCGACGAGCAGCGACACCGCGATGACCCCGAACTCCAGGCCGGACAGCGCCTTGAGGAGGGGGCCGACGAATAGCCGGCCGTGGGACACCCAGACGTAGGCGGCGGCCGCGAGCGTGACGGCGCCCGCCGGGAGCAGCAACGCGCCGGCGAACCCGCCCAGGTCTTGCGCCTGGATCCGCAGCGCCGGGCAGCCGCCGAGCACCCGCAGCGCGCGGCTGCGCGCCTTCATCGACAGCCAGAACAGGGCGAGCGCTGCGATGAGGGCGAACGCGGCCAATACCGCCGTGCCGAAGCCGCCCTCCCTCATGGTGAACCGGAGACTGTCGATGACGGACGCATCGGTGCGGGTCACGCGGACGCCCGCGCCGCTGAGCCGGGTCTCGAGCTCGCTGAGCCGGCCGCCGTCGCCGGTCACGAGGTAAGACCCGCCGGGCGGGGAATTGGCCAGCCGGTCCCGGCCGACGACCCTGCCCGCGCTGGCGCCGCTGAACCAGCGGAACGTCGCGGGCAGGCCGGTGTCGTTGAGGGCGACGAAGACCCGCTCGTGGCCACCGCCGGCCAGGTCGGGGGCGATCTTCACCAGGCCCAGGTGCCAGTCGGCATCCGCCTGCGTCAGCATCGCGAACGCCTCTTGGTCGCTGAGCCGCGACTCGCCGAAGTCCAGGCCCAGTCGGCTCTGCGCGCCGATCGCCTGCGGAAAGTCCCGGTCATGCAGGTCGGTGACGATCGCCGCCACCAGCGCCAGAAGGGCGAACAACGCCCCGGCGACCACCATTACCACACGCCTGTACAACGACCCTCCCTGGCGACTGCCGGACACCGGCGGGAGGTGGATGCCGCCCGCCGTACTCCAAGCAACCACACGGATCGCGACGAGACATCGGTCCGGAGTCGGCACCCGGGGCCCGAGTCGGCCCTGGGTCCATCAGACCGTGGTCCGATGCGGCAGCCAGCAGAAGCGGTAGGCTCGGCGCATGAACGAGAGTCGGCGTCGCTCCCGTTCATCATGGTTGTGGCTGGTGCCCGCCGGTGCGCTGCTCGTCGTGGTGACCGCGGTCTTCGCGCTCGGGTTGACCTGGCCCTTCATCACCATCCTGTTGGTCGGCTCCGGGGCGCTCTCGGTCTGGGCAATCGTCCGGCTGCGGGTCGAGCGGGTCGAGCACGAGGTGGCGATGGCCCGCAGGGACGCCGCGGAGGCGGTGCTCGCCGAGCGGCTGCGCATCGCCCGCGACCTGCACGACCTCGTGTCCCACGGCCTCGGCCTGATCACCGTGCGGGCGGCGGGCGCCGCGCACCTGCACGCCCGCAAGCCGGACGAAGGGGCCCTCCTGGCCGCCATCGAGGACGTGGAGGCCATCAGCCGAACGGCGACGGTCGAGTTGCGGCGCATGCTGGACGCGCTGCGGGAGGCCGACGACGAACCGGCCCGCCACCCTGCGGACACCTTGGCTGCCCTACCGGAGATCATCGACGGCGCCCGCCGGGCCGGGCTGGCCGTCGAGTTGCACCACGAGGAGCTCGGGCCGGTGTCCCAGGGCGCCCAGGTGGCGATCTGCCGCATCGTCCGCGAAGGGCTGGCCAACACCGTACGGTACGCCGGGTCGACCAACGTCGACGTCCGCCTGGCGCGGACCCGGGCCGCCGTCAGCGTGATCATCAACGACGATGGGCCCAGCCGCGGCTGGGCCGTCCGGCCCGGCGCCGGGCACGGCCTCATCGGGCTGCGGGAACGGGTGGCCAGCCTGGGCGGGACCCTGACGGCGGGGCCGCGGGCGGAGGAACACGAAGGCCGGGCGGGGTTCTGCCTCGAGGTCACCATCCCGGAGGGAGCGGCGTGACCAGAGCCGACCGGCCCGTGCGGGTCGTCCTCGTCGACGATGAGCCGCTGCTCCGGCGAAGTCTGGCCATGATCATCGATGCGGAGCTGGGTCTCGCCGTGGTGGGTGAGGCCGGCGACGGGGTCGAGGCGGTGACCGTCGCCCGGAGGACCGCGCCCGACGTGGTGCTCATGGACGTCCGCATGCCGCGGGTCGACGGCATCGAGGCGACCCGGACCATCTGCCGGCTGCCAGAGCTCGCGCACACCCGGGTGCTGGTCCTGAGCATGTTCGACCTCGACGAGTACGTCTTCCACGCGCTGCGCGCCGGGGCCAGCGGCTTCCTGCTCAAGGACAGCCGGCCCGACGACCTGCTCGACGCCATCCGGCGCACGCACGGCGGCGAGTGGCTCTTCGCCCCGTCGATCCTGGCCCGCCTCGTCGAGCACTTCGTCTACAAGCGGCACACCGCTGGCGGCGGTTCCGCCGGGCCCTCGCGGCTCGACGGCCTCACCGCCCGGGAGGTCGAGGTGCTCGGCCTCATCGGGCAAGGGCTGTCGAACGACGAGATCGCGGAACACCTCACCATCGCCGTCAAGACCGTCAAGACCCACGTCTCGCACCTGCTGAGCAAGCTCGCGGCCCGCGACCGGGTGCAGCTGGTGATCGCCGCGTACGACGCCGGCCTGGTGAACCCCGCGGCGACCCCTGCGCGTCACCGGCGACCGTAGCGGCCGTGGCCGGTCCAGCGCCGCCCACGCCTCGACGGAGCCATCACGGCGCGGCTTACGATGCGCGCAACGCCTGCGCCGCCTGCCTCAGATAGGCGTCGATCTGGCTGCGGTCGTACCCACGGAACCCGACCGGCAGCTGCACCTCAGTGATCGCTCGCAGCGCCTCGGCCCGGCGAATGGGGTCACTGCCCTCGAGCGCGGCGGCGACGGTGGCGAGCAGCGCGTCGGTCTCCGTGGGGCGATAGCCGCGCAGTACAACCGACAACTCCACCGCCGGGGTGCCCGGTTCCGGGCCGACACTGGAATCCCCCGCCCGGCGGCGCGCCAGCCAGGCATCGACCTGCGCCGAGTGGTAGCCACGCAACACGACGGGCAGCCGGCCGGTCTTCCGGATCGCGGCGTCGATCTGGTCCTGGTCATCCCCAGCCGCGTCGACCGCCTGCACAAGGCTGTCGACGGCGAGCCGGTCGTACCCCCGCAGTACAACATCGAACTCGGTCATGAGTCTCATTGTCGCCTGGGGCGCATGCGTTGCCACGTACGGCGGCGACGACTCCAACCTAGTAGGCCGATCCGCAGCCGGCGGACCAGCCTCCGGGCGCGTGCTCCGCCGAAGCGGCCCACCGCCGAAGCGGTGCACCGCTTCGGCGGTGGGCCGGGAGGTCCACGTGTGCTCGGCGGCCATCGTCAGCTCGCGACGGCGGCCCCGGGGCGTAGGCGGCTCGCCCGCCAGGTCACCACGGCCGTGCGGGTGAGCAGGACGGCGCCGAAGGAGAAGAGCAGCGGTCCCTCGCCGGTGTGCACGCCCGCGGCGTGACCGGCCGAGTAGACCGCGGCGCGGGCGACGAACACGGCGAGCCAGACGGCGATCGCCACCGGGGTGGCCTTGGACCACACGTTGTCCTCGGCGTCGCGCCACACCTTGACGATGAACCCGTAGATCACGCCCATCACCGCACCGACCGCGACGACGGCGACGTCGAGCGCGATCGAGAGGTTGCGGCGGGAGGCCGACAGCAGCGAACCAGCAACATCTATTGCCGGTCGGCTGCCTGGCTACACGGCCCGCCGACCGACACGATCGGCGGCTACCTGTCCTGGCTCGCCGCCCAGGATTGCGCCGGCGCCGAGCGCGCGTGGCGCGACGCTCTCTCGGAACTGGCCGAGCCCGTCGCAACAGCCGCGGCGGTCGCCACGCCGGCGATAGTCTTGACATAAGACGGAAATCAATGAAGGGTCGAGACACGGAGCGGGGGCCCGGGAGATCGGCAGTGGCCTGCGCATGGCGCGGGACGGAGGCGACCGGGTGGGTTACGTGGCGCTCTGCCTGCACATGTTCACCGCCGGGGTATTCGTGATCTCCGCGGGCGCGAAGGTGTGGTGCCGGGAGGCGTTCGCCGGACTTGTCGCCGCGGTGCATGACCTCGGCGGGGGTGCCCGTCCGCTTCCGGGTGGTCGTCGCGGTCGGGACCATCGGGCTGGAGATCCTCGCCGCCGGGCTGCAGATGGCGCCCACCTGGATCGGGACGGCGTTGGCGGCCGGGCTGCTGGTGGCGTTCACCCTCGTGCTGATTCGCGGACTGCGGAAGCGGCCCGGACTGACCTGTCACTGCTTCGGATCCGACGCCGATGCGTGGCGCCCCGGCATGTCGGGCGAACTGTCGTCCTGCTCGCCGCCGCCGTCGGGGCGATCGGGTTCGGGCCCGTACATGGGGTCGGCATGGCCGAGACGGCGCTGTGCGGGCTGGTGGCGGCGGTCGGGGTAGGAACGGTGGTCAGGGCCGAGGTGCCGCTGGCGGAGCCGCTCCTCATCGGTCGGCGTAGCCCCGTCGGCTTCTTCTCCACCACGTGCCGGCCCTGCACGCAGGAGGCGGCCGAGCTCGCGGGGCGGCAGGAGCGGCTGGCGGCGGGGATCGTCGCGGTACCGGTGCACATGCTGGCACTCATCCGAATGGAGCGGCCGATGGAGGCCATCGCCTCGTACGAGCGCTGCCGAACGATCCTCAGCCGCGAGCTCGGTGTCGAGCCCTGCGGCCGCCTGCGCCGCCTGGCCACCTCGATCGGGTACCCGTCGTGACACCGGGCACGGACGGGGCGGGAGTCGTCCTGCGCGACGTGGTGAAGACCTTCCCCCTCGGCGACGGGGAGCGCCTCGCCGCCGTCGGCGGGGTGAGCCTCACCCTGGAGCCGGGCAGCCTCACAGCGCTCACCGGGCCGTCGGGCTCCGGCAAGTCGACGCTGCTACACCTGATCGGGGCGATCGAGCGGGCCGACTCGGGCTCGATCGCGGTCGACGGCCGCGAGCTGACCGCGGCGAGCCGTGCCCAGCTGGCCGCCTACCGGCGGGGGGTTGGCTTCGTCTTCCAGCGCTTCCACCTGCTGCCGGCCCTGACCGCGCTGGACAATGTGCTCGTGCCGGTGCTGCCCTACCGCAACCTGGACTTCGACCGCACCGAACGGGCCCGCGACCTGCTCGACGCGGTCGGGCTCGCCGGCCGGGAGAGCGCGCTGCCGTCACGGCTGTCAGGCGGGCAGCAGCAGCGGGTGGCGATCGCCCGCGCGCTCATCACCCGCCCGCGCCTGCTGCTGGCCGACGAGCCGACCGGCAACCTCGACTCGCACACCGGCCGCGCGATCCTCGACCTGCTGCTCGGCCTGCGCGAGCGGCACCACGTCACGATCGTGCTGAGCACGCACGACGCCGCCATCGCGGCCCAGTGCGAGCGGGTGGTCGACCTGCTCGACGGCCGGCTGGCGGCCCGGTGAGGGTCAGATGATTTCGCTCATCCGCGCGCAGCTGCGCTTCCGGCGCGGTCGGCTGGTCGCCACGATCGTCGCCGTCGCCATAGCCGTCGCGAGCTTCACGCTGCTGGCGTCGGCCTCGCGCGGCTCGCAGGTGCGGGTCAACGGCACGGTCCAGGAGAACTTCCGGCCGATGTACGACATCCTGGTCCGCCCGCCCGCCGCCACCACCGAGGACGGGCTGATCAGCACCGACCGGGTCAGCTCGACCTACGGCGGGATCAGCGAGGCACAGTGGCGGCGGATCCTCGACATCCGGGGCGTATCGGTGGCGGCGCCGGTCGCGATGGCGGGCTACGTGATGCAGACCGCGGTGATCACGGTCGACCTCACCGAGTACGCCGACCAGGGCGGGCGCCAGGTGCTGAAGCTGCGGCCGACCTACGCCGGCGACCGCGGGCTGAGCAGCATCCCCGACGGGTCGAAGTACCTCTACGTCACCCCGAACAACCTGGAGTACGTGCCCGGCGAACCATGGGTCGACGGCAAGATGTACACGGGCGCCGACATCCCGAAGTCGCCCGAGGTCCACGAGCACGGCCCGAACGGCATCACCGCCGTGTGCGAGGGCCAGACCGGCTACTACGAGAACGTCAAGCCCCTCGCGCCGGAGGACCGCACGGAGGCGCACTGCTGGTCGCGCGACCCGGCGTCGAGCGCCAACACGGTCAAGCGGGCCCAGGTCGAGGTGCTCTTCCCGATCCCGCTGCTTCTGGCCGCCGTCGACCCCGCGCAGGAGGCGAAGCTCGACCGGCTCGACGGGGCGGTGACCTCCGGGGCGTACCTCCCCGAGTCCGACCAGTCCGCCGGCATCCCGGTCCTCGCCTCCGGCCGTCTCGACCTCGACCAGCAGCTGCGCATCGAGATCGAGCGCCTCGGCGGCGACGCGGCCGAGCAGACCGCCGCCGGGATGCGGCTCGACAACGCCGCGCCCTACTACGACACCATGCCCGCCACCCCGCTGGCCTCGCGCTCCTACACGGCCCAGGACGTGTACCCGGCCCTCCTCGACGCGATCGCGCACCCGGTCACCGACCTCAGCCGGTACGTGCCACACGAGGGCACCTCCGTCGTCGGCGAGTGGTGGACGACCAGCCCGATGACGCTGTCGGGCCCCGGCCGCACCGCAGACGTGGTGCCCTACAGCGGCAGCGAGTGGGGCAAGGTCCCCCACGGCATGCCGGCGGCCAAGCCGCTGCCGATGGGCCTCGCCGACGACCCGGTCCGGGCCATCGCCCGGCACGGCGTCGACGAGCCGAAGCAGCCGCGGACCTTCCTGCGCGGTGTCGGCGTCTACGACCCGGCCAAGGTCCAGCTCGGGCCGCAGCTGTCGCGGCCGCCCTTCGACCTCTACGCGGGCGCCGAGGCGACCGGGGCCGACGCCGCGGCGCGCAAGGTCCTGGGCGACCGGGCGCTGCAGCCGACGACCGACTTCGCGGGGCCGCTCGGGCAGCGCCCGCACCTGCTCACCACGCTGTCGGCCCTGGCCAAGCTCCAGCGCGCCCCGTACGAGAACCTCGACGCCGAGCACGGCGTGAACAAGGACGCGCCGATCTCGATGGTGCGGGTCCGGGTCGCCGGCGACGTGGGCATCGACGCCTTCTCCCAGGAGCGGGTGCGGGCCATCGCCGACCAGATCCACCTGGCCACCGGCCTGCGGGTCGACCTCGTCAGCGGCTCGTCGGCGGCCGGCGTGGCCGAGCAGCTGCCGGCCGGCCAGTTCGGCCGCCCCGCGCTGGCGGTCCGGGAGAACTGGCTCCGGCTGGGGGTCGCGACGACGATCGTGTCGGCGCTGGACCGCAAGTCGCTGGTGCTGGCGATCCTCGTGCTCATCGCGTGCGCCCTCGCGGTCGGCAACGCGGCCAGCGCGGCGGTGCGGACCCGGGCCACCGAGCTCGGCGTGCTGGCCTGCCTCGGCTGGGCCCGCTGGCGGCTGTTCGCGCTCGTCACCGGCGAGTCGGTGACCGTCGGCGCGGTCGCCGGCCTGCTCGGCACCATCCTGGCGCTGGCATTGTCCCGCCTGCTCGGCGTGTCCCTCGGCGCCGACTACGCCCTGCTCGCGATCCCGGCCGCGCTGCTGCTGAGCGGGCTGGCGGCGCTGCCACCGGCCTGGCGGGCGACGCGGGCGGACCCAGGAGCGGCGGTTCGTCCGGCGGTCGTACTGGTCCGCCGCCGCCGAGTACCCCGCCGGGTCTCGGGCCTGGCGATGGGCAACGTGCTGCGCGCGCCCGGGCGAACCATCCTCGGCGCGGTGAGCCTCGCCCTCGGCATCGCCTCGCTGACCCTCCTGGTGATCATCAACCTGACCTTCCGGGGCAGCGTCTCCGGCACCGTCCTCGGCGATGCGATCACCGTGCAGGTCCAGAGCACGGACTACATCGCGGCGGTCCTCACCACCCTGCTCGGCGCGGCCACGGTCGCCGACGTGCTCTACGTCAACATCCGCGAGCGGGCCGCCGAGTTCGCGCTGCTCGGCGCCGTCGGCTGGGCGGATGCCCCGCTGGGCCGGCTGGCCGCCTATGAGGCGCTCGCCATCGGCGTCCTCGGCGCGACGACCGGGGTGGGCGTCGCGCTCGGTACCGCCGCCCTGCTGAGCTCCGAGCTGACCGCCGTCTCGTACGCGGTCGCCGCCACCGCCGCGCTCGCCGGCGCGTTACTGGCGGTGGCGGCGGCGATCCTGCCAGTACGATCGCTGCGCCGGCTGCCGACCGCCCGGCTGCTCGCTGAGGAGTAGCGCACGACGGCTTCGCGCAGCGAACACTTCCCGGTCGACGGGCTCCGGCGCAGCCGCCGCCCCGCAGGACGAAGGCGTTGCCGGCGGCGGCATCGACCAGCCGGGCCCGCAACCGGTCGCCCTCGGCGGCGAGCACCGGCGAAGGCACCAACGCCAGCTCGTCGGTGACGTCACGCAGCACGGCGAGGTCGGGCCAGTCCGGCTGCCGGTCCATGGGGGCACGGCCGGGCCCGGCACACGACGTTCATCGGCGGACCGATCGGCGGGCGAGCGCGGAGACGGCGTTGGCGATCACGGTGTGGCCGGCGCCGCCGCCGGCCGTCATGATGGACTCGGGATGGAACTGGACGGCCGCGAGCGGCCGGCTGCGATGTTCCAGGGCCATGATGACACCATCGTCTGTGGTGGCGGTGACTCGCAGGTCGGCGGGGAGCGTGTCGGCGCGGGCGTGCAGCGAGTGATAGCGCCCGACCTCGAAGGCGGGCGGCAGCCCGGCCAGCAGCGGGCTGTCCGGTCCGGTCACCCTGACGGTCGAGGACTTGCCGTGGACGGGCTCGTCGAGCAGGCCCAGGCGTCCGCCGAAGTATTCGGCGATCCCTTGCAGGCCGAGGCAGACGCCGAACACGCCCACCCCCAGACGGTCCGCGGCGGCGAGGGTCTCGGCGAGGCCGAAGTCCGAAGGCCGGCCGGGGCCGGGCGAGAGCAGCAGCAGGTCGGGGCGCTCGGTCTCCAGCCGGGGCAGGTGGTGGCCGCTGCGGTAGGTGACGACCTCGGCCCCGGTCTGCCGCACGTAGTCGGCGAGGCAGTGCACGAACGAGTCGCGGTGGTCGACGAGCAGCACCCGCAGGCCCTCGCCGACGCGCGGGCGGGGCGCCGCGGAGGGGACCGGCGCGCCGCGGTCGTCGAGGACCCGCAGCAGCGCCGCCGCCTTGAGCTCGGTCTCGCGCTCCTCGGCAACCGGGTCGGAGTCGTGCAGCAGGGTGGCGCCGACCCGCACGTGCGCGACGCCGTCGTGGATCTGGATCGTGCGCAGCGTCAGGACGGTGTCCAGGGTGCCGTCGAAGCCGATCCGGCCGACCGCCCCGCCGTACCACCGGCGCGGGGAACGCTCGTGGCGCTCCAAGAACTCGACCGCCGCGATCTTCGGCGCGCCGGTGACCGTGACCGCCCACAGGTGGGCCAGGAACCCGTCGAGGGCGTCCCGATCGGGTCGCAGGAGGCCCTCGACCCGGTCCACCGTGTGGATGAGGGCCGAGTACATCTCGATCTGCCGCCGTCCGGTCACCCGGACCGTCCCGGCCTCGCACACCCGCGCCTTGTCGTTGCGGTCCACGTCCGTGCACATGGTCAGCTCCGACTCGTCCTTGCGCGAGTCGAGCAGGACCCGGATGTTGCGGGCGTCCTCGATCGCGTCGCGGCCCCGGGCGATGGTGCCGCTGATCGGTGACGAGCGCACGAGCTGCCGGCCGTCGCGCCAGCCCACGTGGACGAACATCTCGGGGGATGCGCCGACGAGGTACTCGCCCTCGCCGAGGTTCATCAGCAGGCTGTGCGGGGCCGGGTTGCCGTGGCGGAGGCTGCGGAACAGGGTGGCCGGCGGTGCGGGGCAGCGGCGGCGCAGCACCTGCCCGGGCACGACCTCGAACAGGTCCCCGGCCCGGAACGACGGCATCGCGCGGCGGACGAGGTCGGCGTACTCCCCGGGCTCGTGGTCGCGGGCGGCCGCCGGGTCCCGCGGGGCGAACGGGGTGTCCGGCGTGTCCCGGGCGAGACCGCCGGTCGAGTCGCCGTCGACCGCGAACTCGTAGCTGTGCACGAGGGCCGTGTCGGCTCGCAGGTCCAGCTCCAGCACCTCGTCCGGCAGGTGCAGCACCAGGTCGCGGTCCTGCGGGTGGCGCCGCTGGTGCAGCTCGACCGGCTCGACCTGGAAGATCAGGTCGTAGCCGAATGCGCCGTAGAGTCCCAGGATCGGGTCGAGCGGTGCGGCCAATGCCCCGCACAGCCCGCGGATCGCCCGGAACACGCCGGCGTGGCGGGTCCGCTCCTCCTCGCAGAAGCCCTCCACGCGAGCCGCGGCCACCCCGTGGAAGGCGTCGTCGCCGTCGCGGGGGTGGTCCAGCAGATCCCACAGCTGCCGGCGCAGGGCCGGCAGGAGCACGCGGCCGCGCTGGTTGAGGGCGTTGACGGACAGGCGGTCGCCGCGGACCACCAGCTCGACCGGCGGGTCGACGTAGCCGATCACCCGGTCGTGGCCGTGGTACCGCAACAGCCCCCGCCGCCGGTTCAGGGCCGCCTCGAGCCGGGCCTGGGCCCGCAGGGCGCCGCCCGCCGGTCGCGTGGTCCGCGCGACGAGGACGCCCGCCGGCGTGTGCCAGCGGTCGCCTTCGACACGGGGTGCGGCGCGAGTCATCCGCGCACACCCTGCGGCAGGTGGAAGCAGTCGTGCGGGTCGTACCGGCGCTTCACGGCGGCCAGGCGGGACAGGTTCCGGCCGTAGTAGGACAGCGCCGGGTCGGTGAGCGCCGCGTCGGGGTAGTTGACGTAGGAGCGGTGCGAGCTGTGCGGCTCCATCGCGGCGAACCCGCCGCCGGCCCACGCGACCGCGGCGGCGTGCTCCTCGGCGGCCGGGGCGGGGGTCGGCAGGCCGACGGTGTAGAGGCCGAAGATGGTGGCGTCGCGGTGCACCCACGCGGTGGCGTCCGGCGGGACGAGGTTCGCGTTCTTGCCCAGCGAGGTGAAGCCCAGCCAGCGGTACTGCCCGGGCCGCCGGTCGGCGTCGAAGGCCGTGATCATCGCCGCGAGACCGGCGTCGGGTACGGCGTCGGCGATCATCCGGCCGCGGTGCAGCACGAATGAGGCCCGCGGCAGGAGCGCTTCCGGGTTGGTGCCGGTGAGGTGGCACTGTTCGGTCGTGCTGGTGCCGCAGCCGAACTGCCGCATCAGCGCCTCCCGGTAGGGCAGCTCGGCGACGGAGCGGTTGCTCGGGGCGGAGCCGACCAGCGCGACCAGTTCGTCGAGCAGGGCGTCCGCCTCGGCCCGATGGCCCAGATGCACCCCGGTCACGATGACCGTCGGCACCGCGCCCGGCTTGGCGTCGTTGAGCAGCAGCCCGGCCCGGGGGGCGAGGTCGGGCGGGGTCTGCTCGGCCCACTGCTGCCAGCGGCTGAACACGGTGAGCGCCTGGTCCCACGGCCAGTTGAGCGTGAACATGACCACCGACGGCTCCACCGTCGGCTTCAGGTCGAACTCGGTGACCACGCCGAAGTTGCCGCCCCCGCCGCCGCGCAGCGCCCAGAACAGGTCAGGGTGTTCACCGGCCGACGCGGTGACCACGCGGCCGTCGGCGAGCACGACCCGGGCGGCGACGAGACGGTCGCTGGCCGGGCCGTACTTGCGGAACTGCCACCCCATACCGCCGCCGGCGACGAACCCGCCGGGGCACACGGTCGGGCAGAAGCCGCTCGGGACGGTGATGCCGTGCGGCGCGGTCGCGGTGAGCACGTCCACCGCCTGCGCGCCGGGGCCGAGCCGCACCCGGTCCGGGCCGACCTGGACCTGATGCATCCGGGACACGTCGATGACCAGTCCCTCGGTGCTCGACCAGCCGAGGAAGTTGTGGCCGCCGCTGCGCACCGTGCGCGGTACCGCGTAGTGCTGGGCGAAGCGCAGTGCGGCGGCGACGTCGGCGGCGGATACGCAGTAGGCGACCGCCTGCGGGCGGACGTCGTCGAACTGGGCGGACGCGAGGCGCTTCGCCCGCTCGTAGTCCGCGTCGGCGGGCAGGACCAGCCGGCCGCCGAGCGAGTTCTGCAACCGGCTCCACGGGACGCGGCCACCCGGGCGGCTCGCGGCCGCCGCGACCGGCGGGGCGGCGACCGTCGCTGCTACGGCGATGGCCGGCCCGGCCCCGAGCAAGGACCTTCGGGACAACACTGGAGGTACCTCCTGGTGGTGCTAGCTGGGTTGGAGAGTCGTGAGCAGCCGGCTCGGCATGCGCTCGGGCAGCAACGACCGCTGGAGTTTGCCGGTCTGGGTCCGGGGCAGGGCGGCGACGAACTCGACCGCGCGCGGATACTTGTACGGCGCGATCTCCTGCTTGACGAAGTTCTGCAGTTCCTCGACGAGCGCGGCCTCGGGCCGAGGCCGCGACGCCAGCACCACGTAGGCCTTGACGATCGTGCCGCGCCGCGGGTCGGGGGCGCCCACGACGGCGCACTCGGCGACCAGTGGGTGGCGCAGCAGCGCCTCCTCGACCTCGGGCGCGGCGATGTTGTACCCGGACGAGACGATCATGTCGTCGGAGCGGGCCTGGTACCAGAAGTAGCCCTCGGCGTCGCGGACGTAGGTGTCGCCGGTGAGGTTCCAGCCGTCCTGGACGTAGCTGGCCTGACGGGGGTCGTCGAGGTACCGGCAGCCCGTCGGGCCGCGCACCGCGAGCCGGCCGGGCTGCCCGTCGGGCACCGGACGCCCCTCGTCGTCGACGATCCGGGCCTCGTAGCCGGGCACCGGACGGCCGGTGGAGCCGGGCCGGATGTCGTCGTCGGCGGCGCTGATGAAGATGTGCAACATCTCGGTGGCGCCGATCCCGTCGATGATGCGCACACCGGTGGCGTCGTGGAAGGCGTGCCACGTCGTCGCCGGCAGCGCCTCGCCCGCCGACACGCAGCGGCGCAGCGTGCGCAGGTCGTACTCCGCCAGCCGGGGCAGCGCCGCGCGGTACGCGGTCGGCGCGGTGAACAGCACGGTCACGCCGTGCCGGCCTACGGCCCGGAACAGTTCGTCCGGGGTGGCCCGCTCCAGCAGCAGCGTCGAGGCGCCGGCCCGCAGCGGAAAGACCAGCAGGCCGCCGAGGCCGAAGGTGAACGCGAGCGGCGGGCTGCCGGCGAATACGTCGCCGGCCCGCGGCCGCAGCACGTGGGCGGCGAATGTGTCGGCGATCGCCAGTACATCGCGGTGCAGGTGCATCGTGGCCTTGGGCCGGCCCGACGTGCCCGAGGTGAACGCGATCAGCGCCACGTCGTCGGCGGCGGTGTCCGCGGCCGGGAACGGACCGGCGTGCGCCGCGGCCCGCGACTCCAGCTCGGCGTCCTCGCCGCCGTAGGCGACCACACGCAGGCCGGCGGCGTCCACGGCGAGCAGGTCGTCGAGGTGGGCCCGGTGGCACAGCGCCAGCGTGACCCGCGCGGTGTCGATCGTCGTGCGCAGCTCGCCCGGGCGCAGCAACGGCATCGTGGTCACCGCCACGCCGCCGGCCTTGAGCACCGCGAGCCACGCCACGGCCAGCTGGGGGCTGTTCGGGCCGCGCAGCAGCACCCGGTTGCCCGGCACGAGGCCGAAGTCCTCGGTGAGGGCGGCGGCGAGGCGGTCCGTCCGCGTGGCGACCTCGGCGTAGGACCACACCGTGCCGTCGCCGCCGCGCAGGCACGGCCGGTCGTCCACGGTGCGCAGCAGTTCGGTGGCGCAGTTGAGCCGCTCGGGGTACTGCAGCGCCGGCAGGTCCCGGTGCGGTACCGGATCCATCACCGGCCACTGCGGCAGCGGCGGAAGCTGGTCGCGGGCGAAGGTGTCGGCGTGCCCCGACGGGGACAGCTGGTGCATCGCGTCTCCCGGAGTGACTGTCAGGCGGCGACGCGCGCGCAGGTCATGCGGGCGCTGCACACCCGCCGCCCGTCGGCGTCGGTGATCGTGACCTCGTACGTGGCCAGCGTGCGGCCCAGGTGCACCGCGGTGGCGACCCCGTGTACCACGCCCTGGCCGGCGGGCCGGTGATGGCTGGCGTTGATCTCGGTGCCGACCGCGGTGCCGCCGCCGGGCGCGAAGTGCAGGCAGGCGCCGACGGAGGCCAGGGTCTCGGCGAGCACGCACGAGGCGCCGCCGTGCAGTACGCCGAAGGGCTGGGTGTTGCCGTCGACCGGCAGGAAGCCGCTGACCCGCTGCGGGCTCGCGTCGGTGACGACCAGACCCATCCGGTTCTCCAGCGGCCCGCGCTGGATCGGGGTGAGCGCCGGCCCGTTCACAGCGCGCCCTCCCGCAGTGCGCGGGCCAGCTCGAGGCGGCGCACCTTCCAGGTGGCGGTGCGGGGAACCCGGTCGAACGGGACGTGTCTCGGGGTGGCCAGCGCCGGCAGATGGCGGGTCGCGGCGGCCCAGCGGGCCCCGTCGAGCGCGGCGTCGTCGCGGGTGCAGACGACCGGGAGCGGCCGGCCGGCGCCGTCGGCCACGATCACGATCTCCCGCAGCTCCGGCAGCGCGGACATCAGTTCGTCCTCGACGGCGAGGTTGGAGTCGATGGCCCCGACGTGGTCGATCTCGCGGTCCAGCAGGTGCACCCGGCCCCAGCGGTCCATCTTGCCCATGTCGCCCATGCGCCACCAGCCGTCGACGAGCTGGCCCTGGAAGCGGGCGTCCTCGCCGAGGTACGTCACGGCCAGCGTCCGGCTCCTGATCGCGATGAACCCGACCTTGCCGGCGGGCAGCCGCTTGCCGAACTGGTCGACGATCCGCAGGTTGATCACTCGGGGGAACGGCCAGCCGACGCAGCGGCCGTCGGCGTGGTGCGCGGAGCGTGCGGTGTACACGTTGCCCGTGACCGGCCCGGTCTCGGTCTGCCCGTAGAGCTGCAGGAACAGCGGGCGGCGCCGGGTGGACGCGCCGAGCAGGACCTGGATGGTGCGCGGGTGCATCGCGTCGAAGGTGGCGCTGTAGTACCGCACACCGGCCAGCGGACGGCCGGGCGCGTCGGCCAGCACCTCCCAGTCGATGAAGGTGTTGGGCTGCGTCTCCACCGCCCCGGGGCGGGTGCGGGCGAAGATCGGGCCGACCTTGGCCGGGTCCGAATCGACCACGACGACGAGCGGGTTGCCGTAGGACAGGGCCAGGTACAGGGCGCTGTAGAAGCGGGCGTGCACGAAGCTCATGGACAGCGCCACGGTCTCGTGCCGCCAGGTGAGCCGGGCCAGCGGCCGCTGCTGGCGCAGCCGCTGGCCGAGCGCATCCGGGGTCTGCACCACGAGCTTCGGCAGCCCGGTCGTGCCGGAGGTGTGACTGATGAAGGCGGGTTCGTGCCGACCGGGCGGGTCGGGCGGCACGTCCGGGCCGGCCGGCTGCCGGGCGAGCGACCGGGTGCCCGGGGCCTCCTCGCCGGCGCACAGCAGTACCCGCCCGGCCAGGGCCGCGAACCGCCCGGCGTCGAAGGAGCGGCGGTCGGTGAGCAGCCAGGGCATGCCGAGCGTGCCGAGCAGCCGCTCGACAACCTCGCTCTCGAGCAACGGCGAGAGCAGCGCCGGTACGGCGCCGATGCGCTGCACGGCGGCGGCCAGCAGCGCGATGTCGAAATTGTCGGTCTTGTAGATCGCGACCCGATCGCCGCGCACGACGCCGCTGTGGCGCAGCTGCGCCGACAGCCGGCGCACGTGCTGCGCGAGCCGCGCCACGGTGAGCCGCACCCCGTCGGCCGGGGCGATGCCCAGCGGCAGGTCCAGGATGACCTGCGCATCGGGGTGGCGGGCGGCGGCCCGGTCGAACATCTCACCGATGCAGAACGTCGGGAAATCGCGCATCGCAGTCCTCGCGTTCGGTATGTCGGACCGGTCGAGCATGGCCGCCCCGGCCGCGCTTGCCGGCCGGCGGCGACAGGTTCTTGTCGGTCTCGCCGAGACCGGGACAGGTTGCTGTCGCCACCCCCGCCCACGCGGGTACGCACCGGCGTACGGTTCGGCCGAGCGATCCGCTGCCGAGGGAGAAGAGCCTTGCTGCACAACGAGACGGCGGCCCCCGAACCACCCGGGACCGCGGCGCTGCTGGCCGAGGTGGCCGACGCCGAGCGGGCGCTGCGGGCGACGCCCCGGCGCGATCCCCTCGGCACCGGGGCCGGGCAGCGCGAGGATGAGCTGCTCGCGGACTTCGAGGCGATCATCGCCCGGGACGAGAAGATCGAGCCGCGGGACTGGATGCCCGCCGCCTACCGGGAGAGCCTGGTGCGGCAGCTCGCGCAGCACGCGCACTCCGAGGTGGTCGGTATGCAGCCGGAGGCGAACTGGCTCACCCGCGCCCCAAACCTCGCCCGCAAGGCGTACCTGCTGGCCAAGGTCCAGGACGAGGCCGGGCACGGGCTCTACCTCTACTCGGCCGCGGAGACCCTGGGCGTGGACCGCGAGGCGCTGCTCACGGCGCTGCACGAGGGGCGCCAGCGGTACCTGTCCTTCATCAACTATCCGACGCCGACCTGGGCCGACGCGGGCGCACTGGCGTGGCTGACCGACGGCGCCGCGATCATCAATCAGGTGCCGCTGTGCCGCTCCTCCTACGGTCCCTACGCCCGGGCGATGGTGCGGGTGTGCAAGGAGGAGTCCTTCCACCACCGGCAGGGCTTCGACGCGCTCTACGCGCTGTGCCGCGGCAGCGCCACGCAGCAACGCATGGCCCAGGCCGCGGTGGAGCGCTGGTGGGGCCCGGCCTTGGCGATGTTCGGGCCGCCGCACGCACAGTCCACGCACTCGGAGCAGTCGATGCGGTGGCGGATCAAGCGGTACACCAACGACGAGCTGCGCCAGCGCTTCGTCGACATCTGCGTGCCGCAGGCCCGGGTGCTGGGCGTGCGGATCCCGGACCCGGCGCTGCGATGGAACGCCGGACGCGGCCACTACGACTTCACCGCGCCCGACTTCGACGAGCTGCGCCGGGTGATCTCCGGCGACGGCCCGTGCAACCGGCAGCGGATGGCCAACCGGCGCCGGGCGCACGACGAGGGCCGCTGGGTGCGTGCGGCGGCGGCCGCCCACGCGGCGAAGCATCCGGTGGTGACGCGATGAGTGAGGTCTCGCAGTGGCCGCTGTGGGAGGTGTTCCTGCGCGCCCGCCGGGGGCTGCCGCACCAGCACGTCGGGAGCCTGCACGCGGCCGATCCGCGGATGGCGGTACGCCACGCCCGTGACCTGTACACCCGCCGCGGCGAGGGCGTCTCGATCTGGGTGGTGCCCTCGGCCGCCGTCACCGCCTCCAGCCCCGACGAGCGGGACCCGTTCTTCGACCCCGCCGCGGACAAGGTGTACCGCCACCCCGCGTTCTTCGAACTGCCCGAGGGGGCGGAGCACCTGTGAAGGGCGCGGCGTACCTGCTCCGGCTCGGCGACGACGCGCTGATCGCGGCGCAGCGGATGATGCAGTGGTGCACGCGGGCGCCCTCGATCGAGGACGACGTGGCGCTGGCCAACATCGCGCTCGACCTGCTGGGTCAGGCGCGCCTCCTGCTGGGCCGGGCCGGGGAGCTGGAGGGCGCCGGCCGCGACGAGGACGCCCTCGCGATGCGGCGCGACGAGCACGAGTTCCACAACGTCCTGCTGGTCGAACTGGACAACGGCGACTTCGCGGTGTCGGTCGCCAAGCTGCTGTGCTTCTCGCTGTACCAGCGGCTGCTGTACGAGCGGCTGAGCGCCTCGGCCGACGCGGTGCTGGCCGGCGTCGCGCAGAAGGCGGCGAAGGAGACCGTCTACCACGTCGACTACGCGGCCGGGTGGGTCGTCCGGCTCGGCGACGGCACCACGGAGTCAGCGGCCCGGATGCTCTCGGCCGTCGAGGAGATCTGGCCGTACACGTCCGAGCTGTTCGCCGACGACGAGGTGAGTTCCGCGGCCGCCGCCGATGGGCTCGGCATCGCCCCGTCGACCCTGCGGGAGCCGTGGTCACAGGCGGTGGACGAGGTACTCGCCGAGGCGCGGCTGCCCCGCCCGCCCGACGGCTGGCGGCCGGCCGGCGGGCGGGCGGGCGCGCACACCGAGGCGTTCGGATATCTCGTCGGCGAGATGCAGGTCCTGCACCGCGCCCACCCGGGGGCGAGCTGGTGAACGCCGCATCCTCGGCGCAGGGCACCGCCTGGGCCGCCGCGGCCACCGTGGCGGACCCAGAGCTGCCGGTGCTGACCATCGCCGAGCTCGGCATCCTGCGCCAGGTCGAGGTCGACGGCTCCCGCGTGACGGTGACGGTGACGCCGACGTACCTGGGCTGCCCGGCGATGGATGTCATCGCCGCCGGGATCGTCGCCGCGGTACAGGCCGCGGGGTTCGGCCCGGTGGAGGTGGTGCGCTCGCTCTCCCCGGCCTGGACCACCGCGTGGCTCGGTGCGCAGGCGCGGGAGAAGCTCCTGGCCGCCGGGATCGCTCCGCCGGGGCCGGGGCCGAGGCTCCTGCCGCTGCCGACCCGCCGGGAAGCGCCGCCGTGCCCGCGCTGCGGCGCCGCCGCGACGACCGAGCTGTCCCGCTTCGGCGCCGCCGCCTGTATGGCGCTGTGGCGCTGCACCGGCTGCGGCGAACCGTTCGAACACCTGAAGGAGCACTGTTGACGCCAGC
Source organism: Dactylosporangium sp. NPDC051484 (assembly GCF_040689395.1). Lineage (NCBI taxonomy): Bacteria > Bacillati > Actinomycetota > Actinomycetes > Micromonosporales > Micromonosporaceae > Dactylosporangium > Dactylosporangium sp. NPDC051484. The sequence continues at coordinate 59,533 of NZ_JBFAZX010000016.1, forward strand.
CTCCCCGCCTGCGCTGATCAGCGCTCGCACCCGGTTCCACGACCTGACCGTCGGCGGGGTCGAGCCCGCCTCCGACGACCGCACCTCGCTGGCGCTCACGCTGCTGGTGCCGCCGCCGCTGCGCCCCGTGTTCGCCTTCGCCCCCGGCCAGCACCTGACCCTGCGCACCGACCGGGCCGGCGTGGACGTCCGCCGCTCGTACTCGCTGTGCTCCACGCCCGGCGAACTGCTGCGCGACGGCACCCTGCGCATCGGCGTGCGGCTGCTGCCCGGCGGCGTGTTCGGCGCGCACCTGGCCGCCGCCGGGGCCGGTGACACCGTCGAGGCGCTACCACCCCTCGGCGCCTTCGTCACGGCCCCGGACCCGCGACGCCGGCGCCGCTACGTCGCGCTGGCCGCCGGCTCGGGGATCACGCCGGTGCTGTCGCTGGCCACCACCGTCCTGCAGACCGAGCCGCAGAGCGAGTTCATCCTGTTGTACGGCAACCGCACAGCCGCGTCGGCGATGTTCCTGGCGGAGCTGGCCGACCTCAAGGACCGCCACGCGACGCGGCTGGCGGTCACCCACGCGTACTCCCGCGACCCCGCGCTCAGCGCGCCGGCCCGGTTCGACGACGCGACGCTGCGCCTGCTCCTGCGCACGGCGATCGACGTGAGCACGGTCGACGAATGGTTCGTCTGCGGCCCGTACCCGCTGGTGACGAACGGCCGAGACACGCTGGCCGCCCTCGGCGTCCCCGCGGGCCGGGTGCGGACCGAGCTGTTCCACGCGGCGCGGCCCGCACCGGCCGCCGAGCCCGGCCCGGCCGGGGGCATCCCGACTGGGGACGACTCGGCCGGCGGCGCCGCCTACGCCCTGACGGTCCTGCTCAACGGCCACGCCACCGAGGTCCTCGCCGAGCGCGGCCGGCCGGTGCTCGACGCGGCCCTCAGGGCCCGTCCGGAGCTGCCGTACTCGTGCCGGACCGGCGTGTGCGGCACCTGCCGGGGCCGCGTCGTCTCCGGGTCCGTGCGCACGCCCCCGACGTGGACGCTCGGCGAGGACGAGCTGGCGGCGGGCCACGTCCTGACGTGCCAGGCCACCGCCGAGGGCGACGAGCTCACCGTCGACTTCGACGTGTTCTGACGCGACCCGCACCGCCCGCGAGAAACGGATCCGGCGCACCACGACGATGCAGCGGTCGTGCAAATCCGGCCAATTCCGGTGAGTGTGACGTTCGACACCTCACTCGTCAGGGTCGGAAAGATCGCGCCATAAGTACAGCCGTCAGCGACGACATTACATTCACTCTCGCGGATTAGTAATTGCGCGTGCAACACCATTCAGCTCGGATGTCTTGACGCATCGCGTCCGGCCCAACAAACTGTCCGGGAAGCACGCCCGATTGCGCCGTCCGCATTTTGCATTGGCGTTGAGGAATCTGACTCTGAACGACATTGCTGCACTCGAAAGGTCAGGGCCTGCCGTGCCGACGCTGCCGGAGATCAAGTCGCTGCATTACCACGCGGAAAAGGTCATCGAGATCGCCCTGGGACTGCGCGATCCCGACGACCCGCCCGCCCTTCAGAACGTCGAACAGCTGGTGACGCGACTCGTCCGCCAGTCCCACCGGCGCTCGCTGCTCGTGCAGGCCAGCTTCGGCGCCGTGCCGGTGCCGGACGGCCTCGCGGCCCTGCAGCAGCTGCAGACCGAACTGTCGCCGGTCAACGCCCGCACCACCGTGCTGTTCACCCGGGAGGCGATCGTCGGCGAGGAGTCCGCGCAGTGGGTGCTGCGGCTCGCCGCCCGCGGCGCCACCGTGCGCCTCTACGGCGCCGCCCTGCCCACGATGGCGATCGTGGACGGCAAGGTCGCGCTGGTCGCCGTTGCCGGCGGCACCCAGCTGACCAGCGTGTACGAACCCGTCGCGATCCAGGCCATGCAGACGCTGCACGCCGCCATCTGGGACAGCGCGGTACCCCTGGCGGAGGTGAGCGAGGTCGACATGTCCTGGACCGAGGACCCGATGACCCGCCGCGTGCTGGACATGCTCGGGTCCGGCCGCACCGACGAGGTCGCGGCCCGCGAGCTGAACCTGTCGGTGCGCACCTACCGCCGGTACGTGGCCGGGCTCATGGCCCGGGTCGACGCCCGGTCCCGGTTCCACGCCGGCATCCGGGTGGCGCGGCTGGGGCTCGACCAGATCTGAGCGGTCACCGGCCGGCGAGGGTGTCCAGGAGCGCGGCGAGCGCGGCCCCGTAGGCGTGCGCCGGCGGGGTGGCGAAGCCGATCACCAGGCTGGCCGGCCGGTCACCGGCCGACGCGCGCCGCAGATAGTGGCCGAGGGTGTGCACCTGCACCGACGCCGCGCGCAGCCGCCGCTGCAGGTCCGGCTCCGCGCCACCCGGCACCTCCAGGATCGTGTGCAGGCCGGCGGCCGGGCCGGCGATGCGGGCGCCGGGCAGCCGCCGGGCCACCGCCTCGGTCAGCGCGTCCCGCCGCCGGCGGTAGGCCAGCCGCGCCGCACGCAGGTGGCGGTCGTACGCGCCGGTGCCGAGCAGGCCGGCGAAGGCCAGCTGCTCGATCGAGCCGGTCTGGCGGTCGGCGAGCTCCTTGGCCGCGGTCAGCGGCCCGAGCAGCCGCGGTGGACAGGCGATCCAGCCCAGCCGGACGGCCGGCCCGAGCGACTTGCTGGTGGACCCGACGTAGATCACCTTGTCCGGGAGCCGGCCCTGCAGCGCGCCGATCGGATGGCGGGCGTAGCGGAAATCGCCGTCGTAGTCGTCCTCGACGATCCAGGTGCCGGCGGTACGTGCCATCCTGAGCAGCTCCGCCCGGCGCGCCGGGGTCATGGTCACGCCGCTGGGAAACTGGTGCGCGGGCGTGCACACGACCACGTCCGGCGCCGGGTCGGGCGGCACGATGCCGCCGTCGTCCACCGGGGCGTCGATGACGCGCAGCCGGCGGGCGACGATGGCCACGTGGTCGGCCATCGCCGGGTCCTCCATGGCGGCGGTGCGCCCGCCGGCGTCGGCCAGCACGTCGGCCAGCAGATGCAAAGCCTGGGTGTACCCCGAGCAGATCACCAGGTGGTCGGGGTCCACGCGCACACCTCGGACCCGGCCCAGGTAGGCGGCGAGCGTCGCGCGCAGCTCCGGGCGGCCCCGCGGGTCGCCGTACCCGAACGCCGCGGCCGGCGCGTCGCGGGCCACCCGCAGCAGTTCCCGCGCCCATGCCTCCCGCGGGAAGGCGGCCACGTCGGGCCGGCCGGGGCGCAGGTCGTGCACCGGTGCCGGCGGCACGGGCTCGGCCGGCACCGGCGCGGCCAGGGGCGCGGCCGCACCGTCGGCGACCCACGTGCCCCGGCCCACCGCCCCAACCACCCAGCCCTCGGCGACGAGCTGGGCGTAGGCCTGGGTCACCGTGCCGCGGGCCAGCCCGAGCTGCTCGGCCAGGTCCCGCGACGACGGCAGCCTGGTCCGCGGGCCGAGCCGGCCCGAGCGGATCGCCTCCCGCAGCGCGTTCTCGACCGCCACCCGCCGCGTGCCCGGCCCGCTCATCTCGACCAGCAGGTCCAAGCCGCTGCGTTGTGCTGCGTCCACCGGAGAGATGGTAGGCCGTCGAAGTCCGCTGCCGCCCCGCGCGCGATGGCTCACTCCCGCAATGGCTCACTCGACGGGCGGCCCAATGGACCACGGCGGTGCGCCGGGCGCGGTTTAGCGTGATGGCATGGCCCAGCCGAGCCCCGCGGGAGCCGCGGCGCCCGCCGCGCCCGCACCCGAGTCCGGAATCAGCCGGTCCATGGTCCTGCTCATGGCGTTCGCCGTGGGCGCGATCGTGGCCGACCTCTACTACGTCCAGCCCCTCCTGCCCGACCTGAGCGCCGACCTCGGCGGCTCCGCGGACACGGTCGGGCTCAGCGTGACCGTGACGCAGCTCGGGTACGCCGCCGGCCTGATCCTGCTTGTGCCGCTGGGCGACCTGCTGGCCAACCGCGCGCTCGTGGTCGGCATGCTGACGGTCGGCTCGGTCGCCCTGGCCGCGACGGCGGCCGCCCCGGGCCCGCTGGCCCTGCTGCTGTCGCTCGCCGTCGTGGGCCTGTCCAGCACGGCGATCAACGTGCTCATCCAGCTCGCCGCGAGCCTCGCCCGGGATCACGAACGGGGCCGTGTCGTGGGCACGCTGATGACCGGGCTGTTCCTCGGCGTGCTGCTGGCCCGCACCGTTGCCGGCGCCGTCGGCGAGCTGGCCGGGTGGCGGGCCGTCTACATTCTCGGCGCCGTGCTCATCGCCGCCCTCGCGGTGGCGCTGCGGGTGAAGCTGCCGGCGCTGTCCGCGCGCGGCGGCAGCACCTACCCGCGCCTGCTGACCTCGGTCGTCGCCATCGTGCGGCGGGAGCCGTTCCTGCGCCGGCGGATGGCGTTCGGCTTCGCCGGGTTCGCCGCGTTCCAGCTGCTGTGGACGTCGCTGCCGTTCCTGCTGTCCGGCGACCCCTACCGGTATTCCAGCGCCACCATCGGGCTGTTCGGCCTCGTCGGCGCGGCCGGCGTGCTGTGCGCCCAGGTCGCGGGCCGGCTGCTGGACCGCGGCCTGGCCCACCCGGCCACCGGCGTGCTGGCCCTGTGCCTCGCCACGGCCTGGGCGCTGGCCTTCGCCGGCCGCACCGAGCTGATCGTGCTGGTGATCGGGATCGTCCTGCTCGACATCGGCGTGCAGGGCGTCCACGTGCTCAACCAGACCCGCATCTACGTGTACGAGCCGGCCATCCGGGCCCGGGTGACCACCGCCTACATGACGGCGTACTTCCTGGGCGGAGCGTTCGGCGGCGGCCTCGCTGTCTCCCTCGTCCCCCGCGCCGGCTGGGCCGGCGTCTGCATCGCCGGTGGCGCGCTCGCCGCGGTGACCACACTGCTGTGGCTCACCGACCGACGCGTCGCCGAACCCGCACCTCCACAGTAGGGAGAGCCCTGACATGCGCATCTTCGTCGCCGGAGCCCACGGGGCGGTCGGGCGCCTGCTCGTGCCGCGGCTGCTCGCCGACGGCCACGAAGTGATCGGCACCAGCCGCGGCGAGGCCGGCGTCCGGGCCCTGGCCGGCCTGGGTGCCTCCGGTGTCCAGGTGGACGTCTACGACCGCGCCGCGCTGACCACCGCCGTGACCACCGCCGCGCCGGATGTCGTGGTGCACCAGCTGACCGACCTCGCCGGCGGCAACCCCGCCGACAACGCGCGGATCCGCCGGGAGGGCACCCGCAACCTCGTCGACGCGGCGAAGGCGGCCGGCGTCCGACGCCTGGTGGTCCAGTCCATCGCCTGGGCCTACGCCCCCGGTGACACCCCGGCCACCGAGGACACGCCGCTGGACCTGGCGGCGGACGGCCCCCGGGCCACGACCGTCGGCGGCGTGCACGCGCTCGAGACCCAGGCCGCCGAGATCGGCGAGCACGTCGTGCTGCGCTACGGCACCTTCTACGGCCCCGGGACCTGGTACCGCCGGGACGACCGCGTCGGCCGGCAGTTCCGCGACGCCGCCTTCACCGCCAACGACGGCGTCACGTCGTTCGTCCACGTCGAGGACGCTGCGGTCGCCGCGGCCCAGGCGGTGCGCTGGCCCACCGGCACGTACAACATCACCGACGACGAGCCCGCCCCGGCGCACGTGTGGGCTCCGGTCTTCGCCGAGGCGCTCGACGCGCCCCGCCCCGCGGTCACCGAGGGCCGGGCCGGCTGGGAGCGCGGCGCCGACAACACGCTGGCCCGCACAAAACTCGACTGGCACCCGAAATACGCGACCTGGCGCGACGGCTTCACCGCACTCGCCCCCGCCTGAATCTGGACCAGAATACGACGCGGCCGCAGCGGCGATGTCATTGCGACCGGCACAGAGTGGTGCGAAGTTCGCCGCGACGGCGGGGGTTTTCCGATGGCCTCGGACCCCCGCCACTTGCCGTTCTGATCCGGCCCGTACACCTACGCAATTCTGCGTAGGTGTACGCCCGCAGCCGATGGACGACTGGGGTGCGCTACCACCGGCACAGTGGACACCTGACCGAACAGTGGCCTCAAGCCACCGGCGGCAATCCAAAGGCATGTCACCCAGACATGACGGCGTGTCCCCAATGAAGGAGTCCGGCTGACATGACCACCAACAACGCGCTGAGCCCGAGCCGCCTGACGCTCGGCCTGGCCCTGATCGTCGCCGGTAGCGGCGTCCTGACCCAGTTCCTCGTCGGCGTGCCCGGCTTCCCGAAGATCCCACCCGGCCCCATCATCCTCGGTGTGGCAGGCATCATCGTGCTCGCACTCGGGCGGTCCCGCTGGCCGCTTGTCGTCGGTCTGCTGGCCGCCCTGTTCGTGACCTTGGGCGGCCTGATCGAGGGGTCGGTCTGGTCCCGGATCGGCAACCCCGGGCAGTTCGACGTCTGGATCGGGGTAGCCCTCCAGTGGGTCGGCCTGGTTGGCGCGTTGATCACAGCCGTGTTGGCGCTGACGCGTGCGTACTCCCGCGCGCGCACCCCGGCCGTCGACTGACTAGGCCACGAGAAACTCGTGCCAGTTGCGGATGGCCCGGCGCGCAACGCATGCCGGACCATCCGCGGCTTGACGTAGTTGAGATACGCCCCTGGACGGTTCTCTCCGCCCGTCGCGCGGGATCACAATGCGGGATAGAGAGTTTTCGACGACCACGGAGTAATGGATGGATACGGCGACGGTCGGCAAGAACCCGGTGACCGCACTACTCGCGCGGCCCCGGCGCCCGATCGTGACGGTCGCCTACACGGTGGGCGCGGTGTTGATGGCCTCCGGCATCTTCCACTTCGGGGTCTTCCTCATCGACGGTGGGAACTGGGACGGGCCGGTGTCCTGGCGCAAGCCCACCACCTTCGGGCTGTCCTTCGGCCTGACCCTGATCACGGTGGCCTGGATCGCGGGGCTGCTGCAGATGCGGGAGCGGACCCGGGCGATACTGCTCGGCCTCTTCACCGCCGACTGCGTCCTAGAGGTCACCGGCATCAGTGTGCAGGCCTGGCGCCGGGTGCCGTCGCACTTCAACACGTCGACGCCGGTAAACCGCACAATCGCGATGAGCCTTGCGGTCGGCGGCGCGGTGCTGGTCATCGTGCTCACCACGCTCGCGGTCATCGCCTTCCGGGGCCGCATCCGCGGCGGACACGACATCCGGTTGGCGCTGCGCGCCGGCTTCGCGTTCCTGCTCCTCAGCCTGGCCACCGGGGCCGCCATGATCGCCAAGGGCACCGTGCTGTACCGCTCCGGCGAGGAGCAGCGGGCCTACGACACGGCCGGCTCGTGGAAGCCGGTGCACGGCGTCGCCCTCCACGCCATTCTTGTGCTGCCGCTCGTCGCCGAGGTGGGCCGGCTGCTGGGCTGGAACGAGCGCCGCCGGCACCTCGTGATCGTCGGCGCGACCGGGCTCTACGTGGTTGCGACGCTGGTCGCGGTCTGGATGTCCGTCCGGTGACAGCCGGCTGCTCCGCCGCCGGACCGCCGACGCATTAGCCCTGCTTTCCACGGCGGTGACGGTGCCGGCTCGTTCCACTTGGCCTCGTCGTCGCCGCACAGGTCGGTGACCGTCCGCATCGCAGGGGCGTGGGGCCCGGGTTCTCATCATCGTTGCACGGTCAGGCCCGACCTGACGGCGATGACCACCAGTTGCGCCCGGGATCGCGCGCCCAGCTTTGCCATGGCCCGGCTCACGTGGGTACGCACCGTGGCGGGGCTGACGAACAGTTCGACGGCGATTTCCTCGTTGGACGCACCAGTGGCCACCCAGGCCACCGTCTCCCGTTCGCGGTCGGTCAGCCCGTCCAGGCTTGGGTCGGTGGCCGGGCGCGACGCCGGCTGCTGGGCGAAGAGCGAAACCACTCGGCGAGTGACCGACGGGGACAGCAGCGCCTCCCCCGCCTTCACCACCCTGACCGCCCGGGCCAGTTCCGCAGGGGCGGCGTCCTTGAGGATGAAGCCGCCGGCGCCGGCTTGCAGCGCCGAGAAGATGTACTTGTCGATCTCAAACGTGGTCACCATGATCACCCGGGTGTCCGCGATCGCGGGATCCGCGTGGATCTGCCGCAGTGTCTCCAGGCCATCCATGCCGGGCATCCGGATATCCAGCAACAGGATGTCGGGGTGCACGCGGCGCAGCAGGTGCAACGTGTCGTAACCGCTGCTGGCCTCGCCGGCGATCTCCATGTCGCTTTCCCGCTCGACCAGCGCGCGCAGGCCCATCCGGACGAGCTCGTGGTCGTCCGCGATCGCTACCCGGATCATGAGGATCTCTCCCACATAGGTATACAGGCCTCCACCCAGAACCCGCTGCCGTCGCGCGAGCCCGCCGTGAAGCGCCCGCCCACCGCTTCCACCCGGTGCCGCATGCCGGCCAGGCCGCGGCCTGCCTCCGGTTCGGCGGGGCTTCCGCGTCCCTGATCGTCCACCCGCACGACGAGGAACTCCTGCGACTGACGGATCGACACCCGGGCCACCGTACGACCGGCGTGCCGCAGCACGTTGGTCAACGACTCCTGCACCACCCGGTAGGCCACGCCACCGGTCCGCACGCTCGGGGTGCGCTCGATGTCGCGGATCTGCAGGATCACCGGAAGCCCGCTGCTTCGGACCTGGTCGACCAGTTCGAAAACTCCGGCCAACCCGACCCGGTCGTCGGCCGGCGCCAGCGCAGCGGGGCGGGGCGATTCGGCCCCGTGCTCTGGTGAGGTGTCGTCGTGGAACGTGTCGAGCATGCCGCGCAGCGCGGCCAGTGACTTCGCGCTGGTCGTCTGGATCGCCTCGAGCGAGCGACGGGCCTGCTCCGGCTTCTCGTCGAAGGTCAACAGGGCCACCCCGGCCTGCATGGACACCAGCGCGAACCCGTGCCCTGCCACGTCGTGCACCTCCGCGGCCAGCTTCATCCGCTCCTCGATCGCGCCCCGGGCGATAAGGTGGCGGCGCTGGCGCTCGCGGTTGGCCGCCATATTCTGCACCAGGGTCCCGACCGACCACGGCGCCACGAGCCAGCCCATCCAGGCGAGCGCGAGCAGCCACGGCAGGTCGATGTCATGAGTCAGCCGGACGTAGCCGATCACCGCCGTGACCAGTGCGGCGGCGCCGCAGGTCGGCACAGAGACGCGCAACGGACTGCGGCGCGCGACATCGTAGATGGCGACGACGGCACAGAGCTGGACCGGGCCGTACGGATAACCGGCGAGGAGGTAGCCGTTGACCATCACGACCGCGGCCGCGAGCGCCCGGACCGGACTGCGCCAGCGCAGCAGGCCGGTCAGCATGACCGCCGCGACGACTACCGCACCGGCCGACAGATCGAAGGGCCGTACCCGATGCTGAAACTCCGCCTGCGGGATCGCCGCCACGAGCGAGCCGACCACCACACAGGCGGCGGCCAGCCCCACAATCACGATCTTCCACATCGCCGGCAGCCACGGGTGTGTGGCCGCGGACCGTTCGGCCCTGCTCCCCGCCCCCAACCTCACCGGTCGAGCCTATGATGTCGAAGTGTCGGGTGCCCGCGCCGCAGCGCCGCAAACGCATGCTCCGCATCACTGAGCGGCAACGCCTCCCGCCTGTCGTCGGTGCGCAACGACCGCACCAGGCCCTGCACGTCGGCGGATGCCAGCCGCGCGTGGCCTTCCACCCCGGCCAGCGTTGCCCGCTCAATGGCCAGCGCGTAGAGGCACCACGCCGTGGCCAACATCGGATCCTGACAGACCCCGAGCGTGGTGCCGATCAGCGTGGCCGCCCCGGCGGTCACCGTGGCGCCGAACGGGAGCCGCCGCCGGGCGAGCATCACGACGCCGGTGACGAGCGCCAGGCACGCACCGATCAGCTCGCGCTGCCAGCCTCCGGCGCTGAGCGTGGGCAAGGCCCAGAACATCCCGACCACGACCAACGACGCCCCGACGTCCGCCGCCCGCGGCGAATCCGTCTAGAGGTCGTGCTCGACCGCAGCCATGCCTCTCATGATGCTCGATCTCGGACCGCCGTGGGCCGCGCGCCGGATCGTGTCACCGCTCGGCGTCGCGTCATCGCGGCGCGGTGGCGAGGTCTGGCTCGGTGAGGTACTGGCGCAGGGCGTGTGCGTCGTGCGCAGTGGCGGTGATCAGCGATGCCAGTCCAGCCAGCGGCATGCGTACGGCGGTGGGGCCGAGCACGAACGGCGCACCCGGTGCCGCGCCTGGGTGAACGTGCAGCAGCGATCCGGTCGCTTTGGCGGCGCCGAGGACGGCCGGTCCGGCCCAGCCGTCGGCGCCGGGACCGATGTCGAGCCTCTGGCGCAGCAGTGGCCGTCCGGCGTAGGTCACCGACGTGATGATGGTGACCTCGCCGGGTTGTTCGTCGTGCCGGCCGCAGAGGAGCTCGTCGCGCCACAGCAACGCCGCGCCTTCGGCGACGTCGACGGTCGCGGCGGTGGTGTGCCGGCAGCCGGCGGCGGCGATGGTCTGTTCGGGTAGCCAGTGCAGCGTCCCGCCGGCAGCGACGGACGCGCGGACGGTGACATGCGAGCGGGCACCGGCAGGCGAGGGTAGGGCGAGCGACGCGGCGACGCTGCGAAGGCACAGCGTCGCGTGTGGCCTGACTTCGATGTCCAGTCGCAGGTCGTCCCCGCCGAGCGGGCCGGCGGCTCCGCCGACCAGGTGCACGGTGGCCGCGCCGGCGTAGACGTCGGTTCGGCGCAGCAGCAGGGGGCTCTCGCCGCGTAATTGGGCGAGCCGGGTGCCGCCGCGGCCGTCAGCCTCGGCGACGACCCTGGCGTGCGCCCGCATCAGTGGGTCTCGGTGTGTGCGTGGTGCGTGCTCTGGCGGTGGGCGACGAGGTGGCGTACCCAGTCGGCGACTGTGGTGGCGTGCTGGTCGGTCGCGATCGACAGGAAGATCGTGGGCAGCTGGCCGCGGCGGGCTCGGGCGTCGCGGTCCATGATGGACAGGTCGGCGCCGACCATGGGCGCCAGGTCGGTCTTGTTGATGACCAGCAGGTCGGCGGCGGTGACCCCGGGCCCGCCTTTGCGCGGGACCTTGTCGCCGCCGGCCACGTCGACGACGAAGATCTGGTAGTCGATGAGCCCTTTGCTGAAGGTGGCGGTGAGGTTGTCGCCGCCGCTTTCCACCAGCAGCAGGTCCAGTGGCCCGAGCACGGTTTCCAGTTCCTCGATGGCGTCGAGGTTGGCTGAGATGTCGTCGCGGATCGCGGTGTGGGGGCAGCAGCCGGTCTCCACGGCGCGGATGCGTTCGGGTGGCAGGACCGCGTTGCGTTTGAGGAAGTCGGCATCTTCGGTGGTGTAGATGTCGTTGGTGACCACGCCGAGGCGCAGTTCGCTGCCGAGGCTGCGGCACAGCGCGGCGACCAGGGCGGTCTTGCCGGAACCGACGGGACCGCCGATGCCGATGCGCAGCGCCCGTCCGGCGGACGTGAGAGGGGCATGCGGGTCGACGTCGGGGTGCGGGTGGCTGTGCGGAACGGTCTCGTCGTGGTGGATGTCAGGACGCAAAGAGACGCACCTCCCAGGTGGCGTGAGTTTCGGCGTGAATGTCGGCCAGCGGCGCGGTGTTGGCCGGCAGGTCGGCGGGTGGTCCGCCCGCGTCGGCTGCCGCGACGGTCGCTATCTGGTCGCAGGCGCGGGCCAGGCGGGCCAGCAGGGCCTGCGCCTGGTACGGGTCCAGGCCGAGAAGTCGTACGGCGGCGCTGGCCGGGCCGGTGACGATCCCGTGCGTGGCGATCAGCGCGGTCTGCTGCGTGGTGAGGTTCGCGGCGGCTGCGGTGAGCCCGAGCGCGATCGGGTGGTGGCAGCCGTCGGGGTGGCGGGGCGCGTGGGCGAACAGCGGCGAGGGCCAGGTGGCCCGGCCGGCGCGCAGCAGCGCCCGTCCCTGCCGGCGTGAGGCCAGCCGCAGCGCGGGCGAGGCGGTACGGGCGTCCAGTTCCGCGTCGAGCCGCGCCAGGGCGTCACCGAGCGGTGCCGCCGCGGCCGCCGCGAGCCGGGTGGCCGCGGCGAAGGCCGCCGTCACCGGGCCGGCGGTGCTCAGCCGGCCGCGCAGGAATGCTTCCAGCTCGCCGATGCCGGTGACCCGTCCTGCGGCCACCGCCGCCTCCAGGCCGTTGGAGTGGGCGTGGCCGCCGGAGGGGAACCGGCCGTCGGCGAGCAGGAGCAGCGTCGTGGTGTCCATGCGGCTAGAACAGGAAGTAGCGCTGGGCCATGGGCAGTTCGGTGACCGGATCCGGGTCCACCACCGCTCCGTCGACGCGGACGGTGAACGTGTCGGGCTCGACCTCGATGCGTGGCATGGCGTTGTTGTGCGGAAGGTCGGCCTTGCCGCGGGAGCGCACGTCGGCGACCGGGACGAGCCGGCGTTTGACGTCCAGTTCCAGCCCTGCCTCCAGCGCCGCCGGGGCCACGAACGCGACGCTGGTCGCCGCCGGCACGACGCCGTAGGCGCCGAACATCGGCCGCGGCAGGACCGGCTGCGGGGTGGGGATGGATGCGTTGGCGTCGCCCATCTGCGCCCACGCGATCATGCCGCCCTTGACGACCAGGTGCGGGCGTACACCGAAGAACGCCGGATCCCACAGCACCAGGTCGGCGAGCTTGCCGGTCTCCACCGAGCCGATCTCGGTCTCCAGCCCGTTGGCCATCGCCGCGCAGATGGTGTATTTGGCCACGTAACGGCGGGCGCGGTGGTTGTCGGCCGCGCCGTCGCCCGGCAACGCACCGACCCGGGCCTTCATCACGTGGGCGGTCTGCCACGTGCGCATCACCACCTCGCCGACGCGGCCCATCGCCTGCGCGTCCGAGCCGATGATCGAGATGGCGCCAAGGTCGTGCAGCAGGTCCTCGGCGGCCATCGTCGAGGGCCGGATACGGCTTTCGGCGAAGGCCAGATCCTCCGGGATGGACGGGGACAGGTGGTGGCACACCATGAGCATGTCCAGGTGCTCGGCGAGGGTGTTGCGGGTGTACGGCCGGGTCGGGTTGGTCGAGGATGGCAGCACGTTGGGATGGCCGGCGATCGTGATGATGTCCGGCGCGTGGCCGCCACCGGCGCCCTCGGTGTGGTAGGCATGGATGGCCCGCCCGTTGATCGCCTTCAGGGTGTCATGGACGAACCCGGCCTCGTTGAGCGTGTCGGTGTGGATGGACACCTGCACGCCGGAGGCGTCGGCGACGCGCAGGCACGCGTCGATGGCCGCCGGGGTGGTGCCCCAGTCCTCGTGCAGCTTGAACCCGCCCGCTCCGGCGCGCAGCTGCTCCCACATCGCCGCCTCGGAGACGGTGTTGCCCTTGCCCAGCAGGAGGACGTTGACCGGCCACACGTCGAGTGCCTCGTGCATGCGGGCCAGGTGCCAGGCGTTGGAGGTGACGGTGGTGGCCTTGCTGCTCTCGGCTGGGCCGACCCCGCCGCCGACGAGGGTGGTGACACCGCCGGCGAGGGCTTCGGTGACGATCTGCGGGCAGATGAAGTGCACGTGGGTGTCGACCGCACCGGCGGTGAGGATCTTGCCGTTGCCGGAGACGATCTCGGTGGACGGGCCGATCACCAGATCGGGGTGGACGCCGTGCATGGTGTCGGGGTTGCCGGCCTTGCCGATCGCCACGATGCGGCCGTCGCGGATGCCGACGTCGGCTTTGACGATGCCCCAATGGTCCAGGATCACCGCGCCGGTGATGACGGTGTCGGGGGTGCCTTCGGCGCGAGTGGCCCGAGACTGGCCCATCGACTCGCGGATCACCTTGCCGCCGCCGAAGACGGCCTCGTCGCCGCCGGCGCAGTGGTCGGCCTCGACCTGGATGAGCAGGTTGGTGTCGGCGAGCCGGACGCGGTCGCCGGTGGTCGGCCCGTAGAGGGCGGCGTATCGCCGCCGGTCCAACAAGGTCACAGTGTCGCCTTCCGTTCGCGCGTCACCGCGCCATGTTTGCCGTTACGCCCGTGGGGCGCGCCGCGCTGGCCGGGCGCGCTCACAGGGCACCACCGCATTCGCCACGCAGGCCCGGCACGATCCGCGCCCCCGCCAGCGGCACCAGGTCGACCTGCCGGGTCACGCCGGGTTCGAAGCGCACCGCGGTCCCCGCCGGGACGGCGAGCCGCTGCCCCCACGCCGCGACACGGTCGAAGTCCAGGGCCGGGTTGGCCTCGGCGAAGTGGTAGTGCGAGCCGACCTGCACGGGGCGATCGGCGGTGTTGGTCACCATCAGCGTGGTCACCGGCCGCCCGGCGTTGATCTCAACCGGCCCGTCGGCCGGGAGGAGCTCACCGGGAATCATCCGATCGGCTGGTGCACCGTCACCAGCTTCGTGCCGTCCGGGAACGTCGCCTCCACCTGCACCTCCTTCAGCATCTCGGGGACACCGTCGAGCACGTCGTCACGGGTCAACACGTGCCGTCCGGTCTCCATGAGCTCGACCACGGTGCGGCCGTCGCGGGCACCTTCCAGCAGGAACGTGGTGATGACGGCGATCGCCTCGGGGTGGTTGAGCCGCAGGCCGCGCTCGCGCCGGCGGCGGGCCACGTCGGCGGCGACGTGGATGAGCAGGCGCTCCTGCTCGTGCGGGGTCAAGAACACAACGTCCTCCGGGTCATACGGAAAGGGCCTGCCGGACCGCGGTCCGGGCGTCGTCGCCGCCCTGACCGGATGAGGTGACACGACCGGCCTCCAGCACGTAGTACCGCTGCGCCGCGGTGAGCGCGAAACCAACGTGTTGCTCGACGAGCAGGACCGACATGCCGCCGCGGCCGGCCACGGCCAGGATCGTCTGTTCGATCTCCGCCACGACGGTGGGTTGGATGCCTTCGGTCGGTTCGTCCAGCAGCAGCACTCTCGGCTTGGTGATCAGCGCTCGGGCGATGGCCAGTTGCTGGCGCTGCCCGCCGGAGAGCAGGCCGGCCCGCCGCCCGAGCAGACCCACCAGTGCGGGGAACAGGTCCAGCGCCTCGGCGATCGCGTCCTTGCCGCCGGGGCGGCCGTCCGCGACCAGCCGGAGGTTCTCGGCGGTGGTCAGGTGCGGGAAGCACTGCTGTCCCTGCGGCACGTACGCCATGCCGCGGGCGACTCGCTGGTGCGGGGCCAGACCCGTGATGTCCTCCCCGTCCAGGCGTACCGTCCCGCGCCGGGGCTTGAGCAGCCCGATGGCGGCTCGTAGCAGGGTGCTCTTACCGGCGCCGTTGTGGCCCAGCACCGCGGCCACCCCATCGACCGGCACCTCGGCGGACACCCCGTGCAGCACGACGCTGCGGCCGTAGCCGACGTGGACGTCGTCGAACCGCAGCATCACGCCTCCTGCCCTGCCGTCGCGGGGCTCTTGTCATCGGCCACGGCGGTGTGTCCCAGGTAGACCTCCTGCACCTTCGGGTCGGCCTGCACCTGGGCCACGGTGCCCTCGGAGAGCACCCTGCCGACGTGCATGACCGTGACCGTGCGGGCATAGCGGCGCAGGAAGTCCATGTCGTGCTCGATCACCACGACCGTGCGGTCCCGGGCGACCACGCCCAGCAGTTCGCCGGTGGCGTCCCGCTCGTCCTGGCTCATGCCGGCGACCGGCTCGTCGAGCAGCAGCAACTGGACGTCCTGAACCAGCAGCATGCCGATCTCCAGCCACTGTTTCTGCCCGTGTGCGAGGGTGCCGGCGAGGCGGTCGCGCCGCGCGGCGAGCCCGATCGTCTCCAGCACCTCGGCGACCTCGGGCGGTACGCCGCGGCGGCGGCGCAGCATGGTGAGCGGGCCGCGGCCGGCACCGGCGGCGATGTCCAGGTTCTGCAGCACCGTCAGCTCCTCGAACACCGTCGCGGTCTGGAAGGTTCGCCCGACACCGAGCCGGGCGATGCGGTGCACCGGCCGGCCGAGCAGTTCCCGCTCGCCGAAACGCACCGACCCGGTTGCCTTGACCAGGCCGGTGACGGCGTCGATCAACGTGGTCTTGCCGGCGCCGTTCGGTCCGATGAGGAAGCGGATGTCACCGGGGCGTACGTCGAGGCTGACACCGTCGACGGCGGCGAAGCCGTCGAAGACCACCCGCAGGTCACGGATGCGCAGTCCAGCGAGGGCGTCGCCGCTCATGCTGTGACCTCCCCGGTGGCGGCCGCGGCAGTCGTCGCCCGCTGGCCGGGCGGGTCCGCGGGGGCACGGCGCCGGCCGCGCACCATCCTGACCAGCGACGCCAGCCCACCCGGCAGGAACGCGACGACCAGCACGAACAGCAGCCCCTGCAGATACGTCCAGGCGGCCGGGAACTGCTCGGACAGGGCGGTCTTGGCCCACGTCACGGCGACCGCGCCGAGCACCGGGCCGAGCAGCGTCGCCCGGCCACCGACCGCGACGCCGATGACGAACTCGATCGACGGCACGATGCCGATGAGCGCCGGGTTGATGATGCCGACCGCGGGCACGAACAGCGCCCCGGCCAGGCCCGCCATACCCGCGGCCGTGACATAGGCGACGAGTTTGACGTTGGCTGGGTCGTAGCCGAGGAAGCGGACGCGCTCCTCGGCGTCGCGCACCGCGACCAGCAGTTCGCCGTAACGGCTGCGAATCAGCTGCCGAGCCAGCGCCAGCAGCAGCAGCACGACGCCGGCGATGATGAAGTACACCATCCGCTGGTTGACCGGGTCGTCCAGGGCGTAACCGAAGAAGCCCTGGAAGTCGGTGAGCCCGTTGGTACCGCCGGTGGTGCCCTGCTGCCCGATGAGGAAGATCGCCGTCGCGGCCGCCAGGGCCTGGGACAGGATCGCGAAGTAGGCGCCGCGCACCCGGCGGCGGAAGACCAGCGAGCCGAGCAGGAACGCCACCGCCATCGGCAACAGCATGGTGGCGGGGATGGCCAGGTACGGGCTGGCGAACGGGCGCCACCACCACGGCAGCTCGTCCAACTGCCCGTACAGCTGCATGAAGTCCGGCATGTTTCCCGGACCCGCGTCGGCGAGCTTGAGATGCATCGCCATCGCGTAGCCACCCAGCCCGAAGAACACGCCCTGGCCGAGGGTGAGCAGCCCGCCGCGCCCCCAGGCCAGGCCGATGCCGATCGCGACCATCGCCAGGCACAGGTACTTGGCCAGCAGGCTGAGCCGGAAGTCGGACAATGCGACGGGTGCGACGGCGAACAGCAGCACCGCGCCGACGGCGAACCCGGCGCCCGCCCGCGCGGGTGTACCCGGTGCGAACAGGCGAGTCTTCAGGCCGGTCATGTCAGGCTCCGGGTGCGTTGGGTGAACAGCCCCTGGGGCCGCCATTGCAGGAACGCCACGATGGCGATGAAGACCCCGACCTTCGCCACACTCACCGTGGTCGAATACTCCACCATCGACTGCAGCACGCCGAGCACGAAGGCGACGATCACGCTGCCCTTGAGCTGTGCGATGCCGCCGACCACCACGACGAGGAACGCGTCGATGATGATGTTGGTGCCCATGGTCGGACCGATCGGGCCGAGCAGGGTGAGCGCCACCCCGGCGACGCCGGCGAGGCCGGAGCCGATGAAGAAGGTGAGCCGGTCGACCCGGCCGGTCGGGATGCCGGAGACCGCGGCGAGGCCGCGGTTCTGCACCACCGCGCGGATCCGCCGGCCCAGCGGGGTGAAGCGCAGCACCAGCGTCAGCACCGCCACGGCGACCAACGCCAGTGCGAGGATGAACAGCCGGTTGTTCGCCAGCACCAGGTCGCCGGCGATCTTGACGTTGCCGGTGAGCAGGTCCGGGGCGCGGGTCTGCACGTTCGGGGCGCCGAAGATGTCCCGGGCGGCCTGCTGCAGGATCAGCGAGACGCCCCAGGTGACCAGCAACGTGTCCAGCGGGCGCGCGTAGAGCCGGCGGATCAGCAGGACCTCCAGCACGACACCCATCGCCCCCGCGATGAGGAAGGCGAGGGGTAGCGCCACGAGCAGCGAGATGCCGGCGCCGGTGATGATCTGCTGGAGCACGTACACGGTGTATGCGCCGGCCATGATGAACTCACCGTGGGCCATGTTGATGACGTTCATCTGGCCGAACGTGAGGGCCAGGCCGAGCGCGATGAGCAGCAGTACCGCGCCGATGCTGACGCCGGTGAACAGCTGACTGACGATGACCATGGGAAAGGTCCATTCGGGAGCGGACGAGGGGTGTGCTGCCCCGGGTAGGCGGCGCAGGACGGGCTGTCCTGCGCCACCGTGCCGCGATGAGCGGGCTTGCGGGGCCGGGCGCGGCTGCGTTGGTCGACGCCCGGCCGGTGACGGCCTCAGGACAGGCCGCTCGCCCATGGGTAGCCCTTGAGGTACGGGTCCGGCTTGATCGGCTGCCCGGAGTTCCACACCTCGGTGATCAGCCCGTCGGACCCGACCTTGCCGATCCGGGCCGTCTTGTGAATGTGCTGGGTGGCGCCGTCGATGGTGACCTTGCCTTCCGGGGCGTCGAAGGCGATCCCGTCGGAGGCGGCCTTGACCTTCTCCACGTCGAAGGAGCCGGCCTTCTCGACCATGGCCTTCCACAGGTAGACCGACACGTACGCGGCCTCCATCGGGTCGGACGTCGGCTTGTCCGCCCCGTACTTCGCCTTGTACGCCTTGACGAACTTGTCGTTCGCCGCGCCCGCCGTGGTCTGGTAGTAGTTCCACGCGGTGAGCTGGCCGTCAAGGTACTGGGTGCCGATGCTCTTGACCTCTTCCTCGGCGATCGACACCGACACGACCGGCATCGACGCGGCGATCAGGCCGGCCGACTTGTACTCCTTGAAGAAGGCCACGTTACTGTCGCCGTTGAGGGTGTTGAACACCGCCGACGCCTTGGACGCCTTGACCTTGTTGACGATCGTGCCGAACTCGGTGGCGCCCAGCGGCGCGTAATCCTCGCCGAGCACGGTCATCCCGTTCGCCGCGGCGTACGCCTTGATGATCTTGTTGGCCGTGCGCGGAAACACGTAGTCGCTGCCGACCAGGTAGATCGAGGTCTTGCCCTGCGACTTCAGGTAGTCCAGGCCGGGCACGATCTGCTGGTTGGTGGTGGCGCCGGTGTAGAAGATGTACGGCGACTGCTCGAGCCCCTCGTACTGCACCGGATAGAACAGCAGCGCCTTGTTCTTCTCGAAGACCGGCTTGACCGCCTTGCGGCTGGCCGAGGTCCAGCAGCCGAATACGGCGGCGACCTTGTCCTGCTTGATGAGCTTCTCGGCCTTCTCGGCGAAGGTGGGCCAGTCCGAGGCGCCGTCCTCGCTGATCGGCTGGATCTTCTTGCCCAGTACGCCACCGGCGGCGTTGATCTCCTCCACGGCCAGCCGGAGGGAGTCACGTACGGTGACCTCACTGATGGCCATGGTGCCGGACAGCGAGTTGAGCAGGCCCACCTTGACGGTGTCGCCCGAGGTGTCAGCGGTCGCGCCGCCGCTCGACGTGCTCTCGCCGGTCTTGCTACCACATGCGGCGAGCGTCACCGCGGCGGCAAGAATCGCCGCACACGCCGCTACGCGGCGTCCGCGAAACCTGGACATGTAACCTCCTTGCTCCCACAGGAGCACGAATATCAGAATTCGGTGATGGTGCCCGCAACGTTGCGCAGCCGCGTTTCGGCAAAGCAGAGGACATAGCCGTAGGTGGACATTCGGCGGCCGTGGCTCGTGACCAGGCGGCGCTACACGTCCGGGGTGCTGGTATGCGGTTGTGGCTGGTCAGCGCGGTGCTCGTCGGTCGTTCCGGCGGCGGCGGCGAAGGGGTCGGAGGGTCGGCTCCGTCGTTCGCTCACAGGTGCCGCACCCCGCCGGATGGGCATGGTCAGCGTCAACGAGAATGATTTCGACGACGTTTCACGGCCCTTAATTCACCGTTTCTGCACACTGCTTCACGCGGCTTGAGGAGGGCAAAAAAATAGCCGACCAATAGGTCGGCATAATAGACACGCTAACGGGCGCCCGCCGCCACGTCGTAACCGCCCATGCAGGGGCCATCCAGCATCCGCAATGCCTGCGACATGCGGAACTCCCGGAGATGCTTCACGCAGGAAGAATCTTGGAGGTCGATCGCTCATGCTGTCAAGAGTCCGGTGGCCCACATCTACAACTGGGCGACCACGTCGAACTCGAGCCCCCGCGCCTCGGCGAGGTAGATGCGCTGGCGCATGTGCCGGCGACGCATCCGCAGCAACCCGCGCGGCCCCTCGTAACACACCGCCTCGGCGCCGGCCCCAATGTCGCGCACGTCGAGTGACCGGGCGCGCTCTATCAGGGCCGCCAGCAACAGGACCCCCTCGTAGCAGGACTCGCCCAAGCTGCCCAGCGGCGGGGCGTCGACCCCGAACCGCCGCGCATACTGCCCATGGAAATCCAGATTCTCCGCAGTCACCAGCGACGCGAAGAACCCCGCGGTGCTGTACAACCCGTGTGTCGCCGCCGCGCCACTGCCCAGCAGCATGTTCTCGTCCATCAGCGTGCTCAGCCGCACGCACGTCTGGTCCAAGCCGTACCGCGCGAACGCCCGGTTGAACCGCACCGCGTCGTTGCCGACCAGCAGCATCAGTACCGCGTCGGCGTCAGCATGTTCAATGCGTCGCAGTACCTCGGCGAAGTCGCTCGTGCCCAGCGGCACGTACGACTCGCCACAGATGCGCGCCGCGCACCGCGCGGCGTAGCGCCGAGCCGCCTCGGCGCTGCGCCGCGGCCAGACGTAGTCGTTACCGACGATGAACCAGCGCCGAAGCCCGCGCTCCCGCGCCAACGTCCGCATCGCCGGATACAACTGGACGTCGGGAGTCTCGCTGGTCAGGAACACCCCGTCGGTGCGCTCACCGCCCTCGTACAACGCCGTGTACACGTACGGCACCCGGTCCGCGATGCGCGGCGCCACCGCCTGGCGTACCGAGGAGATGTGCCACCCGGTGACCCCATGCACCGCCCCCGCCGACACCAGCGCCTCCACCTCGGCGGCCACCCGCTGCGGCGCGCCACCACCGTCAACCGGCACCAGACGAAGCTCGCGCCCCAGCACACCCCCAGCCCGGTTGACCTTCTCGACGGCCAGCTCGGCGCACAGCTCACAGCTCGGCCCGAAGATCCCGGCCGGCCCCTGCATCGGCACGACCAGCGCCACACCCAGTGTCTCGCCACTCACGCCGAGGAACTCGGAAAAGCCGCGCCGCAACGGATCCGGCAGTCCAGGTGACACCGGACCGGACACCAGCCGGTCAGACCGAGGCATAGCGACATGCTTCCCCGTCCGCCGCATGATCTCCAGAGCGTTCCCGAGGATGCGGCCGTTCTGTAGCATGACACTGCTCACCAGCCCAAGGAGGGCCATGACCACCCGGCGCACGCGTCAGCCCCAGGACTTGATCCATCTACTGACGCGGGCCGAGCGGCTGCTGGGCCGGCGCCTCACCGCGATCCTCACCGCCGAGGGCTGCTCACTCGACGCCTGGCGCGTCATCACCCTGCTCTCCGACGGCGCCGGCCACCACATGACCGAGATCGCCGAGCACGCGTTCCTCCCACCCGCCACGCTCACCAAACTCCTCGACCACCTCGTCGAGGACAACCTGGTGTACCGGCGGGGCGACGAGATCGACCGGCGCCGCATCCACGCCCACCTGACCCCCCGCGGTCGCAGGCTCCACCAGCGCGTCAGCCAGCAGATCGACGCCAGCATGGCAACCCTGCCGACAGCCACCAGCGAACGCGACCTCCTGGAAGAACTCCTGACCCGCCTCATCGACTCCCTCGAAAACCGGGAAGTCACCGCAGCGAGCCAATCGAACAGCGAGGGCGTCAAAGCCGTCTACCGGGCGGTCTGAACTCAGCCCGCGATTACCACGAGGTGTCGCTCCACTGCCGCTTGGCGGGGTTCCAATCCAGCGGTACGGGACCCGAATGACTCGTGGTGCCCGCTCGCCGGGGCTGGGTCCACGGCGCGGATCAGGCGCGTGTTTTGCTCCACGGGGATCGCGTTCTCGGTGCGCAACGCCCGCCCAGCGGCGGACTGGGTCTGCGACCCGGCCCAGGGCCAAGCGCCCGGCCGGACTCAAGGTCTGAGCGGAACTTGCGGTGCGGTGACACCCTCCCCGCCGCCGCTGTGCGTGGGTCACCGCCGAAAGAGCGCAAGAACCGTGCATTGGCTTCATAGCCTCCACGCCGGCCAACTCGCCGGCGCGACCAACCGCGTGCATCGGCACGGCGGCCGACCCACCGGCCCGTCAGGGATAACTGGGCCATACCCCACCGGCCGGGCCACCGCCGTGCCCGGAACTCGAAACCCAGATCACCACAGCGGTAAATGTCCATAGACGGCCGAGCCATCAAGATCGTGAAGGATCTGGGCCGGCGACCGTCATCCTGTCAATCACTCGATCAATCAACGTGCTCCGATCAGTAATCGGGCCGTGGTATGCGACGACGATCCAGATGATGCGATGCCGTACGCCCGGCAAATAACCGTCCACGACTTGCGTAACAGACGCCGCAGCAATAATGTTTCGATGTATCGCCCCGATACATCGGGCCGCTAGATCGCTCCGAGCGGTCGGGCCGGTCGGCGCGGTGGGTGGAGCGCACTGGCGCGGCCCATCGCGCACACACCAAAAGACGGTGGAGCACTGCGCGCGCACCGGCCGAGGGGCCGCGCGGTGTCATGAAAGCTCTGCTGACGTCGGCGTGTCAGCGCGGCATCACGCTGGAGGTTGGAGACTCATGCAGACAGCCAAGCGCCACATCGAGCCTGCCGCCGGCAGGTTGGGCGTGTTGACAGTGGGGCTCGGCGCCGTGGCGTCGACCGTGATCGCCGGGGTCGAGCTGATCAGGCGCGGCCTCGCTGAGCCCGTCGGTTCGCTCACGCAGATGGGCACCGTTTCCCTCAGTGGACAGACCGAGGACCGGGCGCCATTCATCCGCGACTTCGTGCCTCTGGCCACCATCGACCAGGCTGTCTTCGGTGCCTGGGATCCGATCTCGGACTCGGCCTACGAAGCCGCGCTGAAAAGCGGTGTGCTTGATCGGTACACCCATGTCGAGCCGATCGCGGCCAGGCTGAAGGAGATCGAGCCGATGCCGGCCGTCTTCGACCAGAACTACGTGCGGCGGATCGACGGCAACAATGTCAAGACCAAGTCAAACAAGCGAGAACTCGCCGAGGCCGTCCGCAAAGACATCCGCGACTTCAAGGCGGCGAACTCCTGCGACCGGATCGTAGTCATCTGGTGCGCATCCACCGAGATCTTCATCGCGCCCGCGCGCTCGAAGCCGCGATGGAAGCGAACGACGAGAGCGTCCCGCCATCGATGATCTACGCGTACGCGGCTCTTCAGGAAGGTGCGCCCTTCATCAACGGAGCGCCCAATCTCGCCACCGACGTGCCGGCGATGGTCGAGCTCGCTCACGCGGCCGGCGTGCCCATCTGCGGCAAGGACTTCAAATCGGGGCAGACCCTTCTGAAGACCGTGTTGGCCCCGATGTTGAAGGCGCGCATGCTGGGGCTCGATGGCTGGTACTCGACCAACATCCTCGGTAACCGCGACGGCGAGGTGCTGGAGGATCCCGACAGCTTCCGCAGCAAGGAAGTGACCAAGCTCGGCGTGCTCGAGCACATCCTGGAGCCGGACCTGAATCCCGAGCTGTACGGCAACTTCAGCCACAAGGTGCGCATCAACTACTACCCGCCCCGTGGTGACAACAAGGAGGGCTGGGACAACATCGACATCTTCGGTTGGCTGGGCTACCAGATGCAGATCAAGGTCAACTTCCTGTGCCGTGACTCGATCTTGGCGGCGCCCCTGGCACTCGACCTGGTGCTCTTCATGGACCTGGCCAAGCGGGCGGGGCTCAAGGGCGTGCAAGACTGGCTGTCGTTCTACTTCAAAAGCCCTCAGCACGCTGACGGCGTCCGTCCCGAGCACGACCTGTTCATGCAACAGGCCAACCTGAAGAACACGCTTCGCCGGCTGATGGGCGAAGAGCAGATCAACCACCTGGGCTGACTCACTGGGCAGGCCACGCGGCGAGGTGCCTGTCGTTCAGGTCCTCTCCCGTTGTCGGTGAAACCGAAACGAGGGCAGCGTCCGCTATGGGTGGCTTCAGCTCGGCTGAGGTACCAGGTCGAGCGCGGCCTCGACGGCGACCTCCTCCATCCCGTACAGGAACGCCTCCGCATCGGCGGGCGAGACGAAATGGGTGTCCATGAACAAGGTGATCTGCATGATGTCCTGTACGTCGTCGATGTGGACGAACAGCCTCTCGAAGGGATCATCCTGCTGGACCATCCAGCGAAACGTCGTGTGGCTGCCGCACAGCGCCTCGCGAATCTGTTCCGGCGTCGGCGTCGGCGCCGGGCCGGTCGAGGCTGCTCGCGTGTTGATGCGACGGTCGTTGTAGAAGCAGCCGATGTCGAAGTCCGGGCCCCGCTCCTGGGCCACTCTCGCGATCAGGTCGTCCAGGTGTACCGGATGGAAGTAGGCGTGCTTGTACGCCGTCATCGCCGCCTGCCGGGTTCGCGTCAGTGCCTCCGGGAAGGGCACCCCCGCGACGTCCAGCGCGCACAGACCGCTTTCGGCAACGGTGCACACCACGTCGGCGAGCCCGGGGCGGAATCGGTTGTTCACCGTAGGCCGGAACACCACCGGATTGATCCCGGTCATCCGGTGCAGCGCCACCGCGTAGACGGCCATCAGCACCGCCGAGGCGTCCACACCGGCCCGGTCTGCGATCGCCTGCGTCGCCAGCTGCAGAGCCAGGGATCTGAACTCGCCCCGCCAATGGCGTGGCTGCCGCGGGTCGTCCGAGCCTGCGAACCGGCGCGCCGGGATGGTCCGCAGCAGCCGTTCCCAATAGCGCAGCGCTGCCTCGTTCTGCCGGACACCGGCTGGCGAACGCTGCCATCGGGCCTGCTCCAGCGGCTGCATCCCCTTGGCCGGCGCGGTTACCCGGGCGTCGAGCTCGGCGATCATCAGCGCGGCGCCCGAACCGTCGGCGACCAGGTGACACATGATCATGACCAGGTGCGTCGGCAGCCCCGCCTGCGTCACCGCGCCCATGCGCAGCGGCCACTGCGTCTCGAAGTCGTAGTCAGTCTCCTCGTAGCGCCGCCGCATCGCCTCAGCGATCTCCGCGGGGTCGTCGTCGTCCACGGCGACGACGTCCAGCGCGATCTCACCCGAGCTGGAAACCACTTGGGACGGTCGGCCCTCGGCATCGAAGCGCAGCCGGGTCCGCATCGGCTGATAGCGGTTCATCAGGTAGCGGAGGTTCTCCACGACGTCGGCGAGGCTCGTGCCGGCAGGCAACGCGAACGCACCGCCGATGGGCATCCAGGAGTTCTGGCGCCTCATCGCCATCCACAGGTCCAGCTGGCCCCAGGACAGGTCGTCGACGCCGGAACCCTCGCCCTCAAAGGCGACAATGATCTGTTCCGCCATGCCACTGACCCTTCCGTGATGCCGCGAAGTCCATCGATCACCCGGACCTTATCGTACGGAGTCTTAACAGATACTGAACGGCAGCGCGACGAGTTTCGGGCGCGTCTGCGGGCCAGGGTCGCGAGGGCGGAGACCGAAGACGAACCACTACCCGGCGCCCGGCGTCCGAGCCGGACCGGTCGCCGCTTGCGGCGGTACCTGTAGGCGGCCGCGTCGGCGCGTCAACGGGAGGAACCGCCGCCGGTCAGATGGGTCAGGAGCAGGGTGGTCATCGTCCCGGCGGCCTGTTCCGGGATGTTGTGGCCCACTCCGTCGAGGTTCACCAGCCGATACGGTCCCGTGACCCACCGGCGTGTCGCTTGGACGCCGGACGGGGCGACGAACGGGTCGCGCATGCTTGCGACGAACAGGGTCGGCACCCGCACCGGTTGCGAGTAGCCCTGGAAGTCGTTGGCCCGGTACCAGTTCAGGGCCGCCGTGAGGGCGCCCGGCTCGCAGAGGCGCCGGAAGTACTCGGCACACTTCTGCGCTGAAACGCCGGGTAGTACCGGCGGGCCCGACGCGAGGATCTTGTTCTCCGGGATCGGGCTCGGCTGACGGAAGGTGTCCATGTACTTCGACGCCTCCTGCTGCACCGGGTCCTCACGCAACGCCTCGGCGAATGCGCCGAGATGCGGCACGGAGACCGCGGTGAAGCTGCGTACCCGGTGGGCGTACCGCGCGGCCACGATCCAACCGACCGCCGCGCCCCAGTCGTGTCCGACCAGGTCGAACCTTCGCCATCCCAAGGCGTCGGCCATCGCACGGACATCCGCGACCGGGTGATCGAGCCGGTACTTGTCGTCACCGACCGGACGGACACCCGGGGAGTAGCCGCGCTGGTCGGGCGCGACCGCTCGGTAGCCGGCCGCGGCGAGTCCGCGCAACTGATGCTCCCACTCGATGCCGAACTCGGGGAACCCGTGGAGCAGCAGCACCGGCCTGCCGTACGCCGGCCCGGCGGCGACGGCGTCGAAGGTACCGGCAGCGGTCCGGATTCGAATCCGGGAGATGCCCCGCCGCTCTCCGGCGGGCGCACCGGCGGCAGGTGCGGCACCAGCGACGCCGACGGCCGCCATGCCGGTGAGTGCCGCCGCCGCGAGTTTGACAATGCCACGGCGGGAAGTGGAAATCGACATACGTCAAGCCTGTCGGCGAAGCGGACACGCGAACATCCAGCCATCCCCCCGTCCTTGAAGGGGGACAGCCCCACCGCGACGCGTTCGATCAACGATCAGACGCGGGACTGGCGACGAGCCTGGAGATGCGGTGACTGAGGTGGCCGAGACGATTCCCAATGAGGTTCCAGCCGATTCCCAACCGTTGCGGCCATTGTGGAGCGGCATACGACGAAAGGGACTTCATGCGCAACATTCTTGTCACAGGCTCGGTTGACGGCATCGGCCTGCGAACTGCGGCCCAGCTCGTCACCGGGGGGCATCGCGTGGTCCTGCACGCCCGCGATGAGGCACGGGCGGCGGTCGCCAAGGCGGCGCTCCCGGCAGCGGCTGGGATCGCGGTGGGTGATCTGCGCTCGCTCGAAGAGACCACGACGCTCGCCAGGTCGCTGGTCGCCTTCGGACGCTTCGACACCATCGTGCACAACGCCGGGATCGCCCGGCTGGACAGCTCGCAGCGGGAGCTGACCGGCGACGGGCTGGAGTCGACCTTCCAGGTCAACGTTCTCGCGCCGTACCTGCTGACGGCGCTGCTCGCCCAGCCGGAGCGCCTCGTGTTCGTGTCATCGGCAATGGCCGCGGACGGTGTCATCGACTTCGCCGACCTGCAGTACGACCGTCGACCGTGGAATGGCTCCGAGGTGTACTCCACCTCCAAGTTGCTGGACTTGATGCTCGCCGTCGCCGTCGCCCGTCGCTGGCCCGGGACGCTGAGCAACGCGGTCGACCCTGGGTGGGTGCGGACCAAGATGGGCGGCGACGCGGCGCCGACGAGCCCCGACGACGCCGCGCGGGCCCAGGTGCGCCTCGCCGCCGGCACCGATCCCGACGTCCTGATCAGCGGGCACTATTTCAGCGAACGCGACTGGCGGCCGTCCGAGGCCGTTCTGGACCCGGCGGTGCTGGACGCCCTGCTCGCATACTGCGGTGACCTCACCGGCGTCCAACTGCCCGAGGAGGCGTCCGCTCCGCACGGACGTCCGGCACCGTGACCCTGGACGAGAACCGTTGATCCCCGAACGGTGGGTCTGACCGGAGCCAGGCCATCGTCTGCTCCACCGAACGGTCGCGTCCGCGCGCCTCAGCCGCCGCGAACCGGTCCGGCGGGCTGCCCGACGGTATCTCCGCGAGGTAGCCCGCCAGTTCGGCGTCCATCGCCTCGGCCTGGTATCCCACGCGATCACCCAGCGACCGCACCGTACCGAGCAGTTCCACCGCGTCCTCGGCCCGGCCCGCGCGGGCCATGAGATGCGCGTACATCGCCACACTCACCAGCCACCCGGTCGTGTCGGCGCGGCGGTGGGCCTCCTCGAGCATCCGCCGGACCAGCACCGTGGCCTTGCCGGGCCGGTCCAGCGACAGCTCGATCTTGCTCATCAACCACAACACGGACACCGTCGCCCAGCCGTGACCGCACCGGTCGGCCTCGCGCAGGGCGGCGGCGAGCGTCGCTTCCGCCTGCACCGCCAGGCCGGACCGGCGCTGTGCCTCGCCGAGACACATCAGCGCCTCCGCCGCCGTGGCATGGTGACCCACCGACCGGGCGAGTGCCAGCGCCTCGGCCGCGTGTCGCACCGCCGCCTGCGCGGCGCCGTCGGCAGCCTCGAAGTACGCGATCGTCGCGAGGACCTGCGCCCGCACCCCCAGGTCATCGGTGGCGGCACCGTGCCGCCCGGCCAACGCCAACGCCTCCGCGACCTGGCCACGCGCTCCGCCGACATATCGCAGAAGCGCGAGCCCCATGGCGGCGCGGGCGACCAGCGCGTGCTCGTGAATCCGCGGATCAGCCTGCCGTAGCGCCGGCTCCAGATAGTGCAGACCGTCATCGACACGGCCCTGCCGGTACCAGAACCAGTACAGTCCACCGGCGATCCGCAGCACGGCCGCGGTGTCCCCGGCCGCGCTCGCCCTGCGCATCGCCGCACGCACGTTGTCGCTCTCGATGTGCAGCAACCGCATCCACGTGGCGCTGTCGGGCCCGCGTAGCTCGTCGCCGGCGATGTCCGCCAGCTCACGGATCCAGGCGGTGTGCCGGCCGCCCAGCGCGTCACGACGGTCGACGGGTGTGCGGCGCAATGCGTACTGGCGGATGGTCTCCAGCATCACGTAACGCCGGTCGTCGCCGTTCACCACCGTCACCAGCGACTTCTCCACCAGGCTGGTCAGGTCGATCAGGGTGTCACTTCGCCCGGTCACCGCTTTGGCCGCGGACAACGCGAACCCACCTTCGAACACCGCCAACGCCTGCAGCGCCTCCCGTTCCGCATCGTTGAGCAGTTCGTACCACGAGTCCATCAGACCCAGCAGCGTTGTGTGCCGCGAGCTGGTGCGCTCCCCGGACAGCAGCGCAAACCGGTCGTCGAGATGCTCCAAGATCTGTCGCGGTGACAGGACACGGCACTGCGCGGCGGCGAACTCGATGGCTAGTGGCATACCGTCGAGGGCCGCGCAGAGGTGGGCGATCAGACGCCGCTCGTCCGCGCCCGGTGACCATCCGCTCAGCACGGCGGCGGCCCGCTCGATGAACAGCGTGACCGCCTCGCCCTCGACGCCGCTCGACAACGGCGGGACCTCGAACAGATGCTCCCCGTCGACGCGCAATGATTGCCGGCTGGTGGTCAGGACGCGGACATTCGGGCAGGCACTGAGCAGCGCGGAGACGAGCGCACCGACGGCACCGGCCACATGTTCACAGTTGTCCAGAACGATCAGCATCGCACGGGAGCGCAGCGCCGCGATCAACGTGTCGATGCCACCCGTGCCGGTGATCTGCAGAGCCGCGCAGAGCCGACCGGCAAGCACAGCGGGCTCGTGCAGGCCGGCCAGTTCGACGAACCACGGGCCGTCGGCGTCCCTGCGCGCACCGGCCACCGCCAGTGCGAGCCTCGTCTTGCCCATGCCGCCCGCGCCGGTAAGGGTCACCAGGCGGTGCCGGCTCAACAGGTCGGACACTACCTGCCGTTCGCCGACCCGCCCCACCAGTGTCGAGATCGAATGCGGCAGGTTACTCGAACTCCTGGTACCGGCACGGTCCATGAACGGTGACGGCACTGGCGTGAGCGCCTGGTCCAGGATGTCGTGGTGCAACTCGGCCAGCTCCGGTCCGGGCTCGACGCCGAGCTCGTCCATCAGGCGGTGGCGCGCGTCTCGCAGCGCCGCCAGCGCGTCCCCCTGGCGGCCTGCCCGGTACAACGCCTGCGCCAGCAACGCCCAGCCCCGCTCCCGCAGCGGGTGTTCGACAAGGAACGCCCGCAGCCCAGCGGCGGCCGTTTCGTGCGCGCCCAGCTCGATGAGTGCGGCCAGGCGGTGTTCCACGGCACCGGTCCGTAGCTCCTGGAGCCGTTGCGACTCCGCGACCACGAACTCGTGGTCCGCGCAGTCCGCGTACGCCGGTCCCCGCCAGAGGGCCAGCGCTTCATCGAACCGGACCAGCGCGGACCTGGCGTCGCCGCCGGCCAGCAGGTCCCGTCCCTGGGTCACCGCCGCGCCGAACCGTTCGGCGTCGAGCGTGATCAACCCCAACCGCAACGCGTACCCGGCGCCGTCTCGAATCAGCACCCGTCCGGGTTGCCGTGGCAGACGGCCGGGCTCGAGTGCCCGGCGTAGGACCGACAGGTAGCCCTGCGCGGTGATCCGTGCACTCGGCGGCGGGTCGTGCGGCCACAGGCAGTCGACCAACGCGTCGATCGACACGAACCGGCCATTGGCGATGACCAGGCGGCACAGCAACGTACGCGGTGCCGGGCCGCCGACGGTGACAGCCCGGCCGTCGTGCAGCACGACGGTCGGGCCGAGCACACCGAGCGTCAGGTCCACCCGGGCATCGGATGCAGCGGCGATGTTCACGACACCTCACGTGCGGGTCTGGATCTTTACCTCGTATCCCGAAGGTTCCCAACGCACCATTCGACTGTCAGCCGCATGTATGACAGTACGAACTTGACCTCGACGGTGACCGGCATCACCGGGCGGCATGCCGTCGTGCCAGGCGCTCGGCATCGGACTGTCAGCTGCGGGCCGCGGCGGGACGGGTGTCCGCGCCGCGGTCCACCTCGTCGAAGAGGGTCGCCGCCCGCTCGGCGGTGCTCCTGGCCCAGCGCCCGTTGCAGACGAAACCCAGGACCATGATGCCGGCGCCCAGGGCCAGGATCATCCACCACACGCCCTGCTCCGCGGTCGTGTATGCCGCTCCTCCGTCGGCCAGGGACGAGCCCACGATCGTTCCCGCGATGGAGATGTCCAGCATCACGACCATCACAGCGGCGCAGCAGATCGCGAGCACGAGCAGCCGCCGGCGCCGGCCGAGTTCGTCACTCTGGGTGTCGAGCGCCGTCGTGGGAGTCATGACCTCGACCGTAGAATTGAGAGCGCGCTCGAAGTCAAGCCGAAGACCGGCCCCTCCCCCGCCGTTGCTCCGGAGGGGTTCAGGATCGTGTACCAGCTGGAGGTCGCGGCCACCGCAGCGAAGTTGTGATCAGCCGGTTTACGAGGATGCGGTCGGGATGGTGGCCAGCAGCAGGGTGCCGCCGCTGGCGGGGCTGGTGATGGTGAGGTGGCCGCCGAGTGCCTCGACCCGGTCGCGGAGGCCGGTGAGTCCGGTCCCGCGGTGCGGGTCGGCGCCCCCGACGCCGTCGTCACGGATCGACAGGTGCAGAATGCCGTCCCGGGTCGCCGCCCGCACCCGCACCTCCGAGGCGTGGGCGTGTCTGGCCGCGTTGGTCAGTGCTTCGGACACGACGTGGTACGCGGCCGTCTCAACCACGGGAGGCATGCGCGGGCAGCTGCGCAGATCGAGGTCGACCGGTACGGGCGATCTGCGGGCGAGTGCCTTGAGCACGGGTGGCAGACCGCCCGCTGCCAGCAACGTCGGATGGATGCCCCGCGAGATCTCCCGCAGGTCGTTCACGGCACTGTTCAGGTCGCACAGAACATCCGACAGTTCCGCCTTGGTCTGTTCCAGTTCCGGCGGCAGGCTCGCCTGCACAGTGCCGAGGTGCATCGCGACGGCGAGGAAATGCTGCAGCGCGCTGTCGTGCAGGTTGCGCTCGATACGCTGGCGGACCTGATCCGCGGCGGCGACCAGCCGGGCCCGGGACGCGGCGAGCTCGGCCCGGCTGTCGGCGTTGGCGACGGCGGTGGCGGCAAGGTCCACGAAGCCCGCGACGCGGGCCTCGGTGTCGGGCGGCAGCGGCTCGGACTCGGCGGACGCGATACCCGCCATGCCCCACAGCCGCCCCTCGACGACGATCGGCACCCCGACCGCGGAGCGGATGCCCTGCTCACGGGCGAGCTCGGCGGCGCGGCCGACGGCGGCTTCGAAGCTGTCCATCCGGGCAGGGCGGCCGGTGTCCCACACCATCGCCAGGACGTCCTCGCCCTCCAACGACCAGCGCATCTGGTCCGGCCGTTGGAAGGGCGGGTTGGTCGAGACGACGATGGCCGTGCCGTCCTGTTCGTAGCGACACAGCCACGTGGCGTATTCGCCGAGCAGCCCGGACAGCTCCGTCGTGATCGCGTCCAAGACCTGGGATGGACTACCGCCGTGCGCCACGAGGTTCGCCACCCGCCCCAACGCGGCTTGCTCGGCGGCCAACTGGCGCAGATGCTCCCGGCTTGCCTCCAACGAGTCCAGCACGGCCGCCCGTTCGCAGCCGGCGTGCAGCAGCGACGCCAATGACGGCACGACCCGCTGCCGCAGCCGCAGGACCGTCCGCTCGGGCACGCCGACCGGCACCACCAGGGTCCCCAGCTGGGCAGCGCCGGCGCGCAGCGGAAACGCCAAGTGCCGGGCATCACCAGGGACGGCGGCGAGGTGGATCGCCGCGTCCGGCAGTTCGAGCGATCGCGCGATGCACCGCGCGACCGCGGGCAGCGCCGCGGGCAGCTCGTCTGCGTGCAGCAGCAGCCGGGCCGTCTCTGCGGTGAGATCAGATTCCCCGGCTTGGACGGCGCGCAGCCGGGACAGATCCGCCACCGCGCTCGTGGCCACCGCGACGATGAGCAGGACCGCCAGCCCGACGACTTGGCGTATATCGGAGACGACGAACCCGCCGACGGGCGGAACGTAGAAGAAGACGAACGCCACGGTGCTCGCCACCGCGGTGGCGAGCCCGAGCCACATTCCCCACACCATCGAGGTCACCAGCACCCCGACGATGTAGATCATGCCCGGGTAGAACGGTGTCATGAACTGCCGGAGTAGATAGACCAGGAGGGTCTCCACCACGATCAGCAAGACGGCGACCGCGATCCCCAAGCCGCGAGGCGGGGGTGTCGGTCGCACCAGCCAGGACAGCGAACCGACATGCATTTAAAGTATTTTAGCCCGATTCATGAAGACGCCCGGCGCACGACTCGGGCCGAATCGGCTCCGATCGGCAAGGTCGCCTTCCGACCTGGCGGGCCTGCTGGTCAGCGGCCGCGCTGTCGTGCCACGGCGCGGCCGGGCCGGGGGCGCCCCCGCCTGAGAGCGCCCCCGGAGTAACGGTCAGGTGCCGTACACCTGGAACTCGTACAGCGAGTAGCCGTACTGCGTCGCGCGCTGCGTGCCGTACACGCGCACGTAGCGCCCCGAGCCTGTGACGGTCAGGTCCTGCGTGCCGCCGGCGCCGGTGGTGGTGCTGTAGACGGTGGTCCAGGCGACGCCGTCGGCCGACGTCTGGATCTGGAAGGCCCTGGCGTAGGCCGCCTCCCAGTTCAGCACCACCCGGTTGACCTGGTGCGCGGCGCCGAGGTCGACCTGCAGCCACTGCGGGTCGGCGAAGGCGCTGGACCAGCGGGTAGTGGCGCTGCCGTCGACGGCGTTGGCCGCGGACAGGCCCGCGTTCTCCACCGACGAGGCGGTGGCCGGGTGGCCCTGGGAGAGCGAGCCGCCGCCCCCGCCTCCGCCCCCGCCGCCGGTGCCGGCCGCCGGGGTGGCCGTGACCTCGTTGGAGTTCGGGGAGCCGCCGGCGGCGTTGACCGCGTCGACGAAGTAGAAGTACTGCTTGCCGTTCTGCAG
This sequence comes from Dactylosporangium sp. NPDC051484, assembly GCF_040689395.1. NCBI lineage: Bacteria > Bacillati > Actinomycetota > Actinomycetes > Micromonosporales > Micromonosporaceae > Dactylosporangium > Dactylosporangium sp. NPDC051484. The sequence continues at coordinate 93,097 of NZ_JBFAZX010000016.1, forward strand.
GCCGGTGTCGGTGAACGTGGTGACGCCCCCGGCGACGGTGCCGACCGGGGTGGTCGCCTCGCCGTCGGACTTCGTGCCGCGGTAGACGCGGTACGACGTCGGCGCGCCGGAGGCGCTGGCGGTCCACGTCAGCGTGGCCGAGGCGTTGCCCGGGGTGGCGCGCAGGTTCGCCGGGCCGCTCGGCGACGAGGCGCTCGCCGGCGTGACGATCAGTTCGTCCACTCTGGACAGTCCGTGGTCGGTCACGGCGAACTGCTGCACCGAGTTGACCCCGGCGCGCAGCTGGACCTGCAGGGCCGAGTGCTGGTACACCTCGAAGCTCCCGGTGATCGGGAAGCTCTGCGTCGTCGTGACGACCGCGCCGTTGACCCGCAGGCCCATCTGCCGGTTGTTGACGCCCGGGAACAGCCCGCCCTGGAAGGCGTAGCGCCAGTCCAGCGTGTAGAGGCCGGCGGCCGGCACCACGACGTTGTTGAACGTCATGGTGCCCTCGGCGGAGTAGGCCATGTCGACGACCCGCCCGCCCGGCGAGGCGGCGCCGGAGGAGCCGAGCACCTGCGGGAACCAGCCGGTCAGGGTCTGGAACCAATCGAAGCCGCCGAGCAGGGCGTCCTTGCAGTAGAAGACGAGCGAGTTGCCCGACACCACGCCGGGCACGTTGCCGCCGGTGCCGACGGGCGGCGGGGTCTTCGACGCGTCCTCGCCGGAGCGGGCCGACTCGCCGGCCGCGTTGACCGCGGTGACCTGGTAGAAGTAGATCGGCGTGGGGCTGAGGCCGGAGTCGGTGTACTCCGTGTCGGTGGTGGTGGCGATCGGGGTGGTGCCCTCGGCGCCGGAGGCGGTGCCGCGGTAGACGCGGTAGCTCGTGGCGCCCGGCACCGCGGGCCATTCGATGGTGATCGAGGAGTCCGCGCCGGCGTGCAGCTCGAGCTCCTCGGGCGCGGCGGGCACGTCGGCGGCCAGGGCCGGGGTGGCGGCCAGGGCGAGCGCGGACAGGACCAGCAGAACCGCGCCGGCGCGGGCGGCGCGCCGGGCGGTGGTGATTCGGGGTTCGTGCATGCCGACTCCATTGGGTAGTGGGCGGGCGCGGCGGATCGACGCCGACGACGCGGCGTTCGGAGGGAAATGGCCGTGGAAAGCCCCTGGCGGTAAGAGCTCGACGGGTGTGATGGAGCGGAGAGCGCTCTCTGCTGACGGACGCTACCATCACGCTCCGTCGATCAATAGTCACTTGCCAATCGTTGCCAAAGCGATCTCCGGCGCGCCGGGCAGCCGGAACACGGCCGCCGGCAGCTCGGCCGCAGGGATGTCGGTGTCGAGCGCGATGAGCTGGCCCAGGGTCCGGCGATAGTCGATGCCGTAGTGGTCGCGGACGTACGCCAGCAGCGGGTCGCCCGCGTAGAAGAAGCGGTCGCCGTCGCGCAGCGCGGCGAACTGCTCCGTCCAGATCACCCGCTGCAGCTCGCCGAGCTCGGACCCGGGCGTGTGGGCCTCGGCGAGCATCCCGGTGAACGCGTCGAGGTTGTCGACGCTGCCGTAGAGGGCCTTGAGCCGGGCGGCGAGGGTGGTGCGGCGCACGACCCGGGTGGCGTTGTCGGCGGCCAGGGTGGTCGGGTTGCCGGCGATGTCGTACAGGGCCACGATGTCGAGGCTGTTCGGGTCGTCCATCTCGTGGCCGGGCGTCAGCTGCGGGTCGGCCGGGAACGCGTCGGTGGCCTCGCCCGTGACGGCGGTGAACGAGGTGCGCGGCGGCAGCCCGTACGCGGCGCGCAGCTGGTTGTAGGAGGGCATGCCGTGGTCGCGGCCGCGCTGCAGGTCCACGGCGCCGAGGTCGAGCACGCCGTGGAAGCACTGCGGCAGCGTGGGGCCGTCGAGGCAGCCGGGGTTGCCGCCGACCGGCACCTGGAACAGCACGCTGCGCAGCTGGTTGTCGATGAGCTCGTCGTTGCGGTACTCCGACTCGCTGCCGATCGCCTCCAGCAGCGGGCCGAGCTGCAGCAGCGGTACCAGATCCGGGTTGAAGAAGGCCACGTTCAGCGGGATGGCGACGTCGGCCTCGCCGTCCGCCACGCTCACCTCGGCGCCCTGGGCCCGCAGCGCGTCGAGGGTCGCGGCGCTGTAGCGCACAGCGTCGGCCTCGACCTCGATCTCGCCGTGGATCTGGCTGTGCGCCCGGTAGCCGACGGTCGCGAACTCGTTGGACACTGACGCGTCGACGCCGGCGTCGTACCCGCGGTACGCCGGCAGCACCACGCCCATGGCGGGCAGGAACTCGTTGTAAGTGATGTACTGCTGCTCCGCGATCACGACCGCCCGGGCGATCTGGAAGCGGTCCTGCTGCGACAGCGACGCGGGCAGCAGCGACACGATCCGGTTGTGCTCACGGGCGAAGAGCGTCTGGACGGCGGTCAGCGCGATGTTCTCGTTGGCCCGCACGTCCCCGGCCACGACCGCGTGCGCGGGCGTGGCGAGCAGCCGCCCGTCGAGCTGCATGGCGGGCGCGGCGGCGGCGTTGCCCCGGCTGTCGGCTCGCGGCAGGTAGCCGCCGGGCAGCAGCAGGGTGGCGCTGTTGTTCGCCGGGTCGCCGTCCTGCGAGCCGTCGCGCAGCCAGTCCAGCCGCGCGTCGGTGCCGCCGTAGACGGCCCACGCGTCGATGTACGAGCTGACGGTGTTCACCTGCTGGCGCGCGTTGCTCGCACCGGTGCCGGGCGCGGCCGGGGTCCGGGTGAACGGCACGACGCCGAGGTCGTCGCGGAACGACTCGAGCGGGTCGGTGGCGTTGAACGGGATGTCGGCCGCGGCGCCGCCGTCTTCGCGCAGGCCGATGGTGTGGTCGATGAACTGGCCCCACACATTGCCCCACTGGGTGACCCCGCGCTCGGAGAACACGTTGACGTTGATGTCGTTGAAGACGCGGTTGGACACCACGCGCGGGTTGGGGCCGGCGACCATCTGGCCGCGCCCGTCGGCGTAGCGGGGCGCGGCGACCCGGCGGTACACGGTGCCAGCCCGGCCGCGCTCGGCCGCGCCCGGGTTGTTGCCGGAGCCGTCGAGGGTCTCCGCCTCCCACGTGCCGAGGATCGGCGCGTCGGCGGCGGCGTGCACCTCGAAGTCGAACAGCGAGTAGCCGTACTGCGTGTGCCGCGCGGTGCCGTAGACGCGCACGTAGCGCCCGGTCCCGGCGACGGTGAGGGTCTGCAGCCCGCCCGCGCCCGCGGTGGTGCTGTAGACATCGGTCCAGCCGCCGGTTCCGCTGGCACTGACCTGGATCTTGAAGGCGGAGGCGTAAGAGTTCTGCCAGTTCAGCACGATCCGGCACAGCCGCTTCGGGGCGCCGAGGTCGACCTGGATCCACTGCGGATCGCTGAACGCGCTCGACCAGCGGGTGGCCGGGTTGCCGTCGAAGGCGGCCGCGGCCGGGGTCGTCGCGTTCTCGGCCGACGACGCGGTCGCGGGGCGCCCCCGCGCGGCGTCGGCGGCGGCACAGGCGGTGCGCACGAACGAGCCGTAGACCTTGAGCTCCCACAGGGAGTACCCGTACTGCGTGTGCCGCGCGGTGGCGTACAGGCGCACGTACCGCCCGGTGCCGGCGACGGTGAGCGTCTGGGTGCCGCCGGTGCCGGTGGTGGTGGAGTACACCGACGTCCAGGTGGTCGCGTCGTCGGAGACCTGAATCTCGAAGGCGGTGGCGTAGGAGTTCTCCCAGGCGAGGACGACCTGGCTGAGCGCGGCCGGCGCGCCGAGGTCGACGCGCAGCCACTGCGGGTCGCTGAACGCGCTGGACCAGCGGGTGCCGGAGTCGCCGTCGACGGCGGCGGACGCGGGCGTGCCGGCGTTCTCGGCCGACGAGGCGACGACGGGCCGGCCCTGCGACAGCGGGACCCCGGCGGCGCGGGCGGGGCCCGCCCAACCGGCGACGAGCGTGCCGGCGGCGAGCGCGACGGTGGTGACGAGGGCAGCGAGACGGCGGGGCCGGCGGCGGACCGGCCGGAGGACAGAATGCATGACTCTCCCTGCTCGGGGTGGTGTCTCGCGCGGCGATCCGCGCGAACCTGAGCAGAAAGCGCTCTCCTGACTCCACAGAGTCAGGGGTGGACGGCCTCGGCGTCAAGCCCCCGGCGTTCACTCTTGCGGAGTCCTCGATCAGACAGCCGGTGCCCCGGCCTGGGCCGGCAACCTCGGAAGGACGGGCCACGACGGAGCGCCAGCGAGATCGCGAGGTACTGCCCGAGCGATACGGGTAGCCAGGTGCCGCATCAGGTCGCGACGATATTCGAGTGGACGGAGCGGGTTGTCACCCGCTCCGGCTGGGCGTTCGAGGCGTGGTCGGGCGCCGATGCCACGGCTGGAGAACGTCCGCTTCCTGGCGGCAACGGGCCGATATCGAGATGTGCCGACTCGTGTCGGCTTCTACCGTGTACTGCTGATGCCGTCCTTGACTGTCCGATCGCCTGAGCATCCATCCGCCCGCTCCGCGGTGCGGTCCCTAGCCCGGCTGTGGCCGTGGGTACGGCCGATACGCAGACGCCTGGCCGCGGCGACGGTCCTCGCCGCCGTCGCGTCGGTTCTGGCGCTGTTGATGCCGCTGGTGTTGAAGTGGGTTGCGGACGGGCCGGTGGCTCACCGTGACCCGGCCGGGGTGTGGCTGGGCGGTGGGCTGCTGCTGGTACTGGGCGCGGCCGAGGCCGGGATTTTCGGGGTGCGGCGTTGGCTGGTGGCGCGTCCGCTTGCCGAGATCGAGGCGGGGATGCGTCAGGCGTTCTACCGGCATGTGCAGCGGATGCCGGTCGCCGCACACGAGCGGTGGTCGTCGGGCCAGCTGCTGTCCCGGTCCACGACGGATCTGCAACTGCTGCACGGGTTCTTGGCGGTGGCGTTGCCGTTCCTGGTGGTCAACGCGGTGACGTTGGTGGTGGGGTGTGTGATCCTGCTGGCTCAGCAGTGGTTGCTGGGGCTGATGCTGATGGCGCCAGTGCCGGTGCTGCTGCCGCTGTGCGCGCTGCTGGAGGCCCGCTACGCCGCGGCGGCCCGGCAGGCGCAGGATCAGGTCGGTGAGGTGGCCACCATCGTCCAGGAGTCGATACTGGGCATCCGCGTCATCAAGGGCCTGGGGCACCACCGTGAGCAGGCCCGCCGGTTCCGGCAGCTGGCCTACCGGCTCCGCGACACCGAGTTGGGCAAGGCGCGTCTGCTGGCGGTGGTGTCGGTACTGCTGTCGGTACTGCCGGACATCGCCGTGGCTTCGGTGCTGGTTCTGGGTGTGGCGCAGGTGGCCGATGGGACGGTGTCGGCCGGGACGCTGCTGGCGTTCGTGGCCATCGCCCTGGCGCTGAAGCCGTCGGTGGACTCCACCGGTGAGCTGTTGGCGCTCAGCAACGCGGCCGCCAGCGCGGCTGAGCGCTACCTGGAGGTCATGGATACGCCCGCCGCCATTGACCGGCCAAGGGACGAACCTCCGGCCCCACTCGGCTGGGCACCGGCCGGGCTCGTGTTCGACGAGATCCGGTTCCGCTATCCCGGCAGCCCCGCCGGGTCGCCGGATGTCCTCGACGGGCTCAGCCTGCGGATCGAGCCGGGCGAGAGCGTGGCCCTGGTGGGCGCCACGGGCAGCGGCAAGAGCACCGTGGCGGCGCTGGTGCCGCGCCTGTACGAGCTGACCTCGGGCCGGATCAGTCTCGACGGGGTCGACATCGCCACAATCCCCCGCGACCGGCTGCGCGGCCTGGTCGCCGTCGCGTTCCAAGAGCCCACCCTGTTTTCAGCCAGTATCGCCGACAACGTGCTGATGGGTACCGGCTCGACCGACCGCGCGGAGCTGGAGCGGGCGTTACGCATCGCCCAAGCCGACGAGTTCGTGCGCGCGTTGCCCCACGGCGCCGGTACCCGGCTTGGCGAGCAGGGCATGACCTTGTCGGGCGGGCAGCGTCAGCGGCTGGCCTTGGCCCGGGCGGTCGCCGCCCGGCCCCGGCTGCTGGTACTCGACGATCCGCTCTCGGCTCTCGACATCGATACTGAGGCGCTGGTCGAGGCCGCGCTTCGCCGTGTGCTGGCCACCACGACGGCCCTGATTGTGGCGCACCGGCCCTCGACCGCGATGCTCGCCGACAGGGTCGCCCTGCTGTCCGGTGGCCGAATCGTCGCTACCGGAACCCATCACGAACTGCTGAGAGCCAGCCGCGAATACGTGGCCCTCATGACGCCGGTGGCGATCCAATGACCGCGGCGGCCTCCGATACGACACCTGTTGGCAGAGCCCGCTCCGCCGCAGACCCTGACGGCTCACGCGACCACGAGATGCCCGCAGCGCCCCGTGGCGCCGCGCGGGCACTGCTGGGGTCCTTGCTGAGGCCACACGCCCGACGCATCGGGGTGGCCGTGGCCGTCCTGCTGATCCGGCAGGCCGCGCAGCAGGCCGGGCCGTTGCTGGTGGCCTACGCCTTCGACCGGGCAGTGCCGGCCCTACGCGCGCACCACGCTGGCCCGTTGGTCTCTATCGCCGCCGGGTACCTGCTGTGCGCGGCGGTATCCGGCGCCGCCCAGTACCGGTTCGTCACCGCCTCCGCCCGCGTCGGTCAAGACGTGCTGGCCGACCTTCGGGACCGCATCTTCGTCCACGCGCAGAGACTGGATCTCGCCTTCCACGAGAAGTACACCTCCGGGCGGCTCACCGCTCGCGCCACCAGCGACGTGGAGGCCCTCCGCGAACTACTCGACGGCAGCATCGAGCAGATCGTGACCGCCGGCTTGTCCACCGTCACCATCACCGCCACATTGCTGTACCTGGACTGGCCACTGGGCGCAGCGGCCCTGGCCGTCATCGTGCCGCTGTATGCGACAATGCGTTCCTTCCGGCATCGCTCGGCGTCCGTCTACACCCGCCGATCAGAGGCCCTCGCCACGGTCACCACCAAGACCGCCGAAACCTTCGCCGGTATCCGCGCCGTCCAAGCGCTGCGACACGAACGAGCCAACGACACGGCCTTCGCCGAGCTCAACGGCCACCACAAGCACCTCAACGGCACCGCCGGCCTGGAGATGGCCCGCTACGTCACCGCCTCCCGGCTTGTCGCCAACATCGCTGTCGCCGCCCTGGTGCTCTGGGGCGCCTACCGGGTCGCCACCGGCGGCGTCGAACTGGGCATCTTCGCCGCGGTCGTGCTCAGCCTGCGTCGCCTCTACGACGAACCTCTCAAACTTGGCGGGGTCTTGGACGCCTACCAGTCAGCATCGGCGTCCCTACGGGCGATCGCCACCATCCTGACCCGGCAACCCACCGTCAACGAGCCAACCCACCCGACCCGGCTGCCAGCACAGCCCGCCGGGCGACAGGGCCGCACGGTGCTGTTCGAACAGGTCAGCTTTGCCTACCACACCGGCACGACAGTGCTGCCCTGCCTGAACCTGGCGATCCCCGCCGGCCAGACCGTTGCTGTCATTGGCGCTACCGGTTCCGGCAAGTCCACGCTGGTCAAGCTCTTGGCCCGCCTCTACGACCCCATCGGCGGCCGTATCGTCCTGGACGGAGTCAACCTGCGCGACCTTCCCACCAACGAACTCCACAGCACCGTGGTGCTGATGCCCCAGGAAGCATTCCTGTTCACCGCGACTGTCGCTGACAACATCGCCCTCGGCCATCCCGGCGTCAGCCGATCCGACATCGAAGCGGCGGCGACCGCCGTCGGCGCCCACAGGTTCATCACCGATCTGCCAGACGGCTACGACACCCGCCTCACCGGCGGCAGCGGTCGCCTGTCGGCCGGGCAACGGCAACTGATCGCGCTGGCCCGGGTCTTGATCGCCAACCCGTCGGTGGTGATCCTCGACGAGGCGACATCCTCGCTCGATATCCCCACCGAACGCCTGATCCACGACGCCATGCGCACCGTGCTGGCTGGACGCACCGCTGTGATCATCGCCCATCGTCTGTCCACGATCCGCATCGCCGGCCGGATACTGGTCATGTCCGACGGGCACATCATCGAAGACGGCGCCTCAGAGCAACTCCTCGCGACGCCGGGCCGCTTCGCCCAACTCCACCAGGTCTGGCACACCGGCAATGGCTGAGCCTCGACCTCTGTACGAAGCCGTCGGTGAGCATTCGGAAGACGGCCCGCCCTACGGCCTTCGAGAAATCATCGTGAGCCGCCGATCTTGGACACCCTCACCCCATCTACCTGGCAACGACACAGGCCAGGATCTTCAAGGCATCAATAGACCTGGTTGACCTGGATCGGGGTGCCGTCGGCGCCGACCAGCAGCCGCGCGCCGAGCGGGGCGGCGAGGCGCATCTCGTACTCGGCGGTGCGCAGCAGCGCCACGTGCCCGCAGCTGCCGTTCGCCGGGCCGGGTGCCGTGCCGCTCACCACGGCCCGCAGCCCGATCGCAACCACCCGCGGCGACTCCACGACGACCGGCTCGTAGCGGTGCTCCGGCTGTCCCGGGCAGGCCGGTTCGGGTGCCTCGAGCTGGATCGTGACGGTGCTGCCGCGGGCGGTGGCCGGACCGAGCGGCGGCGCTTGAACCTTGGTGGATGCCTGCACGTAGCCGTCGGCCGCGAGGGCGGGCCACAGCACCGGGCCGCCGCTCCCCTCGACCGTGAACACCCAGGCGGGCAGGCTCGCGTCGCCCCGGTCCGTCCGGAACATCGCCGAGCCGAACGTCACCGCGGTGATCCGCACGACGCCCGTGGGCTCGGCCGCGCCGGACGCCGCGTTGCCCGGCTTGACGTTGCCGAGCGCGACGAACGCCTCCTGCGCGCCGAGGACTGGCAGGAGCACGGCCGGCTGCCCGGGCAGTGTGACGGTGACGGTCTTCGCCGGCGCCTGCGGCAACGGCTCCTGCGTCATGAGCAGGTACCGGCCGTGCCGGAAGGCCTCCTGGGCCGGGCCGTCGGAGAACCCGGACGACAGCGGCACCTCGTCCAGCAGCACGACCGGCCGCGGCGTGCGGTCCGCCGGGAACCACGCCCACCGCGTCACGGCCTCGGGTGCCACGCCCGACGGCAGCGGCCCCGGCGGGTCCGGCGCGACCGCCGTCCTGCCGTCGCAGCTGGCGACTCCTGCCAGGGCGGCCAGCGCCACCCCGACGACGACCACGGCCCCCCACCGGCTCCGCATGGCGCTCAATGATACGACCCGCGGCTGCCTCTCAGGGCTCCACCGAGAGTCGGCAGCAGGATGTCGTCGGAATCGGTCAGCACCGCCGGACGAAATCTCGGACTGACGCCAGCCGCGCCGTATGTCTGTCAGTCGCATGACGCAAGACGGTGCCTGTGCAGCGCTCCTAGCATTCCCGGCAATGGAAGTGGACCCGGAGGTCCGGGTCGTCGTCTTCGGGTTGGCTCACACCGGACATGCGTCCTTCGGCGGCGAACCCGGTCCTGCCCGGCTGCGGGCGATGCTGTCGCGCCTGCTGGAGGCCAGCGATGCCGACCAGCGTCGTAGCTGGTTGTCCGACAGCGTCGAGAACAGTCCGATCACCGTCGACCAGGTGCGCGCCGCGTTCGGCGACGAGGTCATCAACGACCTGGCCGGGTACGCGCAGAGCAGCGCGGTGGATGTCACCTGGCAGCTCTCGGCGTTACTGCCACATCTTGTCGATACGTTGACTCCCGGCGGGAATCTCCTGCGCACGAGCGAGCTGCGGCGTGAGCTCGACGCGGCGGCTGTCGCGGGCGACCAGACGTCGGGTCCGTTTGGCCCGCACCTGTATTGACCGAGGCCAGGGTCACGGGTGGACCGGTTCCGCCGGTCCACCCGCGGCCAGTCACACTCACCAGACGGGCACGAGGCCGCCGTCGATACGGAAGTCACTGCCGGTCACATTGGCGCTGCGATCGCTCGCGAGCAGGACGACCAGCTCGGCGACCTCGTCCGGCCGGCTGAATCGTCCCGTGAGCATCTCGCGTGCCGCCTTCCGCGCCACCGCGGCGGGGTCGCCGGTCGCGCCGGCGACCGTCTGCGCCACCCCGCCCTCGCCCAGCCACAGAGCGGTCGCAACCGGTCCGGGACTCACCGTGTTCACTCGAATCCCGCGTACACCGACCTCTTTGGACAGTGCCTTGGAGAAGCTGGCCAGAGCGGCCTTGGCGGCGCTGTAGTCGATGACCGCCGGGTCGGAGAGCACCGCGTTGACCGAGCACACGTTGACGATCGATCCTCGACCGGCAGCAAGCATCGCGGGCAGAGCGGCCCGGGTGGCGCGGACCGCGGTGAGAAGGTTGAGGTTCAGCGTCTCCAGCCAGTCGTCGTCGGTCACCGACAGAAACCCGTTGGTACGGGCCGGTGCGCCGCCGACGTTGTTGACCAGCACGTCAATGCGGTCGCCGGCGGCGGCGATCAGCTCCGCCGGACCCTCCGGGCGGGCGAGATCGACCTGCACCATGGTCAGGCCGTCGGCGGCGAGTTCGGGCGCGCTACGGCGGGCTCCCGCGTACACGCGCGCGCCGGCGCGCAGCAGTGTTTGGGCGACTGCCAGCCCGATGCCTCGGCTCGCCCCGGTGACCACGGCAACTCGGTCCTGCAACTCCAGTTCCATCGCTCCAGTAGAGCGGGCATGGGCCGTCGTGGCTTGAGTCGTTCGACTGTGCCAGGTGCGGCGACATCGCAGGTCGCGATCACGGTGAGTCGCGGCCGAGGGCGCCGGCGTATATCGCGCCGCTGGTCAGCCCTTTCTCATGATTGTCGTCTGATCGGGTGCCCAGGGACCGATCGTGGCGGCCGGCACCAATCCGACCGAGGTCACGGCGTTCCCACCCAACGCGCCAGAGCCGTTCGACATCAACGTCGTCGGCGTCAAGACCGCGCCGAAGTCCCCGGCCATCGAAGTCATCGCGCAGCTGTCCACCCAGGGCTGAGCACCACGTAACGCGGACGCGGCGACTTGGCAATGCCGCTGGTCTCGATCACCGCCTCGCCGGCCATTCCGGGTGGGTGATCAGCACACCGCGCGCGGCTGCGCTGCGCTCCGCGCCGAACGGGATAGTGAGATCGTGCCGAACCTCGACTTCTACGCTGCCGACGACGATTGGCCCGCGGTCCTTGAGGCCGTGTTCGATCTTGGCTTGTTCCGGGTCTACGAATCGTGCTCGGAGCCGGACCGTACGCTACGCGAGTTCCACGCCGTCGCTGAGATGCCCGACGATCCGCAGGGACGAGACCTCGCGTTGTTCGTCATCGGGTCGGGACCGGGGCCGATCGCGGAGCGCATCAATCTCCTTCCGGGCGCGCTTGGCGGCGCCACCTTCCGGTACTCCTGCGAAGGCTGGGGTCTCGTTCAGCTCCAGCACGGCGCAACGGTCGGGTGCGAGGAACTGCGCTGGAGCCACACCAACCACAACACGCAGAAGCGGGCCCTGGCGTGGGCCGCGACCTTGCGGCGACTCGGTCATCCGTCTGCCTGGAATTGGGCGGCGGTCACAAGCGCCTCCAGCCGGCTCAATCGGGTCATCCGCCGCATGGCAGTCGGCAAGGTCGGCTCCCACCCCGTGCTACCGCACGCGGCGCGGTTCATGGCAGACGCTCGCCTGCGGTACGAGTACGGCACGGGCATCCACGCGACCCCAGCCTACGGCCAGAACCCGCGGTGACGGCGCGCTGCTGCCACCGGCGCCGCAGGGCCACCTGGCGCCGGTTCAGCTCCGGCACAGTGCCCCGTCCACCAGTGTGTCGGCCGCGCGCTGCTGCGCGATGAGCCGCTCCGGCGCGTCACCGAGCGCGGTGTTCATCGAGACCACCGCGCTGCGCCGGGTCTGCCTTGGAGTCTGTGTTGTCGTCCGGTCTGATGGTCCTGGCGGTTGGGGGCATGAATGCCCTGGCAGCGTGGCCTGCCAGCACGGACCCTGGGTGGGTGAACAGCAGGCCGGTGGTTGTGGGCGCGACTGGGCACAGACCAAGATCTGTGTTGGTCACCGTCGCCTTGTTGGTGTTCCTCGGGCTCAGCGCGGTGCCGAGTGGCATCGACCTGGCGCTGGGCGGGTGGATCGCTGATTCCTTTCCCGCCGACTGGCTGGACCGCTTGCCATTGATCGACAGTTGGCTGTTGCCCGGCCTGGTCCTCGGGACAGGCTTCGGCGTGGGCTCGCTCGTCACCGCCTATGGCTTGGTCGCCCGACCGGACTGGCCGTGGCTGGCCCGGGCGCTTCGATGGACCGGACATCACTGGTCGTGGTCCGCCACGATCGCGTTGGGGCTCGGTCAGGTGGCGTGGATCGCACTGCAGCTGATCTATCTGCCTGGATGGTCCTGGCTGCACCTGGTCTATGGCGGGACTGGCGTCGCCCTCGCGGCACTGCCGCTGCTGCCCGTCGAGCGCGCCTACCTACGCCTTCCCTGAGGGGCGGTGATGTCGATGGGACAGTTCGGGTTCTCGCTCGTTGGCGCCGTGTTCCTCCTGGCCCTGTTCGTGCCGAACCTTGTGTGGAGCCGGACCGCCAAGCCTGCGGGATACGACGCCAGCGGCGAGAACCGCGTGTTGCGGATCGCCGAGCGAGCCGGACAGGCGCTCACCACGACGACCTCGCTCATCTTCGCGGACACGAATCCGCGCCACTGGTCGCCGTGGTCGTGGTGGCTGGTCGCGGCTGCGGCGGCCATGGTCACATACGAACTGTCCTGGGTCCGCTACTTCCGCAGCCGGCGAACATCGCATGAATTCTACCGGAGTCTGTTCGGCGTGCCCGTCCCGCTCGCCGTCCTGCCGATCGCCGCGTTCCTGCTCCTAGGCATCTACGGACGTCTCCTGCCGCTGATCGCCGCAACGGCCGTGCTCGGCATCGGGCACATCGGCGTTCATCTTCAACATCGCCGCGCCCTCCGCCCGTGACCACCGGCAGCGAGATCACCGGCGCTCATGCGGTGGCGCTCACATATACCCACGCCCGCACACCGGACGCCAGCGACACCAGGATGCGGTGGTAGTCGTCGACCTCATACTCGTCGGCGGCGGCGAGGTCGTCGTCGGTCACGTCGAACACCACGCCGGGGACGCTGTCGGTGTCGTCGCCGGTCGCCACGACGATCGGGTGGTGGGTCTCGCCGCTGAGGGCGAGGACGTCCGGGTCGGTGATCTCCAGCAGTCGCGTCGCGTAGCCGGGCAGCGCGTCGTCGCGGCCGTCGAGTTCCCGGCCGAAATTGGCCCGCTGCACCGCGGGGTCCCGCAGTGTGCCGTACGAGAAGAGCAGAGGCATGCCCGGGATCCTGCCGGGCAGGCGGATCCGGCCGGCACGCAACCGGGAGCGCATCTCGGCCTCTAGGATCGACGCGACACGATGCGTGAGGTCATCAGATCAAAGGAGCGGTCAAGCCGTCACCGTCACGAGGTCGCCGACGCGCAGGTGCCCGCCTTCGCGGACCGCGCCGTAGGCACCGACGCAGGTGAGCGTGCCCAGGTCCAGGACGGGGACGCGGTTGACCCGGGCGGCGGTGCGCAGCACGTCCGGGTCGTCGGGCAGGCCGTTGCCCTGGGCGAGGGTCGGCACCGCGCATCGCGGGGTGGGTGCCACGACGTGGACGGCCGCCCGGGCGCCGAGGGTCAAGGTCCGGCCGGGCCAGGTGTTCTCGGCGAACGGCACGTCGTCGTCCATGCGCACCACGATGTTCGGCCGGAAGCGCCTGGCGTCGATCGCGTGCCGGGGATGTTCGCGGGCCAGCGCGTCGAGCGTCGCGGTGGTCAGCACGTGCACCGCGGCGAAGTCCACGAAGGTGTCGCCCGGCGTGCCGGCCGACAGCGAGCCACGGGTCATTGCCCCCGGCGAGGGTTCCGTGGGGGGTGTCAACCGTTCGAGGGTCGCACCCTCGGGACGGGTCCCAGCCGCACCGGACGTCCGACGGCCCGGGACAGCAGCCTGCCGGCCGACGGGTCGTCGTGGCGGACGACCGTGCCGTCGGCGAGGGTGATCGTGACCTGCCCGTCGGCGTCGTGCCGGGCGGTCATGGTCAGCAACGTGCGCCATTTGCGCGGGTTCTTCGCGCTGGCGACGAGGCCGGTCTGCTCGTCGATCAGCGCGTAGCGCCGGTCACCGTCAATACCCGTCTCGTCGAGGACGGCGGCGCGCAGATCTTCGCCGAGCATCGACTTGACCGGATAGCGGCCTATCCAGACGATCTCTCCCACCGTTTACCTCCAAGAGATCCGCATCACTGACAACCGTAGCCGGTGCACCGGGCTTCGAGCGGTACGGTCGTGGGATGAGCGGGGTTGAGGTCGTCACCGGATCGGAGTCGCAGCGGGCGGCGCGGCTGCTGGCCGCCGAGGTCAACGCGATGGAGCTGTTCGCCGAGGTCGAGCGGCGCGGGCTGATCGCGGCGGGCCGCCGTGACCGGGAGGTCAGCGACGCGATCCGCGACCTGGCGCACGACATGTTCGGGGTGCGCAACTACTGGCACAAACGTATCGTCAGGTCCGGCCCGAACACGCTGCAGCCGTATCGGGGGAACCCGCCGGACCGGGTCATCGACGCCGACGACATCGTGTTCGCCGACTTCGGGCCGATCTTCGACGGCTGGGAGGCCGACTTCGGCCGCACGTTCGTCCTCGGCGACGACCCTGTCAAGCACCGCCTCAACGCCGACCTGGCAACGATCTTCGCCGCCGGGCAGACGTATTTCCTGGACCGGCCGGACATCACCGGCGACGAGCTGTTCACGCACATGCTGGGCCTCATCGCCGACGCCGGCTGGGAGCTCGGCATCACGCACACCGGGCACCTGCTCGGCGAGTTCCCGCACGAGCGCATCGACGGCGACAAGGTGACCTACTACATCACCGCGGGCAGCGACCAGCCGCTGCGCCGGACCGACTCCACCGGCCGCGCCTGCCACTGGATCCTCGAGTTGCATCTCGTGGACCGGGAGCGTGGGTTCGGTGGCTTCTACGAGCAGCTCCTAGACCTTCAGCACGAGCCGCGCTGACCGGGCGCTACCGGCTACGTCCAGGCGCCCGTGTTGCCGCACGCGGCGTAGAACCGGGGCCGCCGGCCGGCGCCCCGCGACGACCCGGATGGCACGGCCGGCACTGGCGGTGCCGCCGCGGCGAGGTCCAGTGCTGTGTCGTGGTTGAGGATGGCCCGCTCCAGGGCCTGCAGCCGCGGCCCGGGCTCCAGCCCGTAGCCGTCGAGCAGGCGGTTACGGACCCGCCGGTACAGGGCGAGGGCGTCGACCTGACGGCCGCAGCGATACAGGGCCAGCATCAGCTGGGCACACAGCCGCTCACGGTCGGGCTCGTGCTCCACGATCGCCTCCAGCTCGACGCTCACCTCGTGGTGGCGCCCACACGCGAGCTCGGCCTCGAAGAGGTCCTCCAGCGCGGCGGCCCGGGCGCGGCGCAGACCGGCCAGCTCCGGCCAGGCCACGCCCGACTCGGCCAGATCGGCCAGGGCCGGGCCCTGCCACAGCGCCAGCGCCGCGCGCAGCGACCGGGCGGCGGGCTCCCACGCGCCGGCGGCCAGTTCGGCACGGCCCTGCTCGGCCAGGCGCTCGAAGCGGGACAGGTCGAGCCGGTCCGGCGGCACCCGCAGCGAGTACCCCGATGGATGCGTCACCAGCGCGATCCCGTCGTCACCGGCACGCAACAGGCCGCGCAGTCCAGAGATCGCGTTCTGCAGGACCTTGCGCGCGCTCGGCGGGGCGTCGTGCGGCCACAGGGCGTGCAACAGGTCGCTGGTCGCCACGACCTGGTTGGCCCGCAGCAGCAGGTAACCGAGCGCGGCCCGCGGTTTCACGCCGCCGAGCCGCACTGGGCGTCCATCGTCGAACAGGTGCAGCGGGCCGAGCACCTGCAGCCATACTCCCGGCTTGTCCATGCCTCCATCGTCGCCTGGCCATACACCGCCGGGCACCGAGACGGATACCGAACTCTTTTGCGCCGATGCGGCTCAGCGTCGAGAGGGCAGCGGCCGCGCGTACCGGGCGGCCAGCTCGCGCTTGAGGACCTTGCCGCTCGCGCCGAGCGGGAACGCCTCGACGAACCTGACGATCCGCGGGTACTTGTACGCGGCCATCCGCGCCTTGGCCCACGCCACGATCTCACCCGCCAGGTCCGCGTCGGCGGCCGGCGAGCTCGGGATCACGACCGCGCAGACCTCCTCGCCGTGCACATCGTGCGGGACGCCGATGACGGCGACCTGGGCCACGGCCGGGTGCCCGATCAGGATCTCCTCGACCTCGCGCGGATAGACGTTGTACCCGCCACGCAGCACCACGTCCTTCTTGCGGTCCACAATGCAGAGATAGCCGTCGGCGTCCTTGACACCGAGATCACCCGAGCGGAACCAGCCGTCGACGAGGACCTCGGCGGTGGCGTCGGGCCGGTTGAGGTAGCCGGCCATCACGTTGTGGCCGCGGATGACGACCTCGCCGACCTCGCCCGCGGGCAGCAGTTCGACGCGGCCCTCCAGGTCGGCCCGGGCGATCTCGACGTCGACGCCCCAGATGGGCCGGCCGACCGTGCCCGGGCGGCAGGGCCACGCCTTCTGGTTGTAGGCCACGACAGGCGAGGTCTCGGTCAGCCCGTACCCCTCGTAGATCTGGCAGCCGTAGGTGGCCTGGAACGCCTCCAGGGTGCGCACCGGCAGCGCGGATCCGCCGGAGAAGGCCCGGTCGAGCGGCGGGCGGCGCGGGTCCTTGGCCGCCGCGGCGAGCAGCGCGTGGTACATCGTGGGGACTCCCATGAACACCGTGCAGCCCTCGGCGAGCATGAGCTCCAGCGCGGCCGGGCCGTCGAACCGGGGCATCAGCACCATCGTCGCGGCGGCCCGGAAGCAGGTGCTCATCCCGCAGATCTGGCCGAAGGTGTGCGACAGCGGCAGGCAGCCGAGCAGCACGTCGTCGTCACGGAAGTCGAACGGGGACAGCATCGTGGTCTGCACGTTCATGAGGATGTTCAGCTGGGTCAGCATCGCGCCCTTGGGCCGGCCCGTGGTTCCCGAGGTGTAGAGGACGACGGCGAGGTCGCCGGGCTCGCGCGGCACGTAGGAGGGGATCGGCGTCGCGGCCGCGGCGAGCACGTCGAGCCGCGCCGGCCCCCCTGAACATGCCGGCTCCCCGGAGAACACGGTCAGCACCCGCGTGCCGGTGCGCTGCGCGGCGGGGGCGGCCTCGGGCAGCAGGGAGCCGGCGCAGACGAGCACCGCCGCCCCGGAGTCGGCGAGCATGTGGGCGATCTCGTCGGTGCGTAGCAGCGTGTGCACCGGCACCACCACCGCGCCCAGCGCAAGCGCCCCGAAGTACGCCATCGGGAACTGCGGCGTGTTGGGCAGCAGCAGCGCGACCCGGTCGCCGGGGCCGACCCCGTGGGCGCGCAACACCGCCGCGTACTGCCGGGCGTGGTGCCACAACTGACCATAGTGGACGGTCTCGTCGCCGAGCCGGATCGCCGGGTGCTCGGGGCGGCGCGCGGCGGCGTCGGCGAGGATCGCCGCCACGGACATCGATGCCGGCACGGCTACACGCCCGCTGTCGCGGCGGCCACCAGTCGCAGTTTGTCCGGTTTGCCGTTGGCGCTGAGCGGCAGCGCGGCGAGCAGGTCGACCACGACCGGCGCGTGCTCGACGGACAGCTCCGCCGTGACGTGTGCGCGCAGGTCGCCGGCGGTGGCGGTGGCGTCGCGGCGCAGCACGACCGCGGCGTGGATGTGCTCGACCCGATCGGCGTCCGACACGCCGAACACGGCCGCCTGGGCGACCTGCGGGTGCCCCAGCAGCGCGTGCTCGACGGTCGCGGGGTAGACCTTGATGCCCTTGGTCTTGATCATCTCCCCCATCCGGCCGTGGATGCGCAGGTAACCGCGCTCGTCGAGCCGGCCGAGATCGCCGGTGTGCACCCAGCCGTCGCGCACCACCCTGGCGGTGAGCTCGGGGTCCCGCCAGTATCCCTGCATCGTGAAGGACGTCCGCGCGCAGATCTCGCCGATCTCGCCGACCGGCAGGTCGTGGCCGTCGTGCTCGTCGCGGATGCGGACCTCGCCGACCGGGCGCCCGACCGTGGTGCGCAGCTCGGGGTCCACGTGGTCCACCGCCGCCAGCATGCTGATCATGCCGGCCTCGGCGGTGCCGTAGATCTGGTACAGCACGGGGCCGAGCTTCGTCACCGCCTCGGCCAGCCGCGCCGGCGCCGCCGCGCAGCCCGCGTAGACGAGCATGCCGAGGCTCGACCGGTCGGTGCCGGCCAGGTCCTCGTGGTCCAGCAGGCGGTACAGCTGCGGCGGGGAGACGAAGAGGTGGTTGACCCGGCGCAGCGCGATCGTGCGCAGCACCTCGCCCGGATCGAACGTCTCGTGCAGCACGACGGCGCCGCCGGACGCGAGGGTGCCGTCGAGCAGTCCGCCGCTGGAGTGACTGATCGGCAGCGCGGAGAGATACACGGTGTCCGTCGCGCCGGCCGCCGCCGCCGCGTCGACGATCTCGCTGCGCGAACGGAACGTGACCGCGATCCCCTTCGGCCGGCCGGTGGTACCGCTGGTGTGGGTGACCGCCGCGACCGCGTCCGGGTCGACGTCCACCGGCAGTTGCGCGGATCCGCCGGTACTCAGGTCGAGCACGTCGTCGCCGAGAGGGCGCAGCGCGACCAGTCGCAGCGGCCCGGCCAGCCGGTCGCGCAGCTGCCGGCCCACCTCGGCGTTGTCCTCGTCGACGGCGAGCACGCTCACGCCGGCCTTGACGAGCAGGTCGAGCACGTCGTCCACGGCCATCCGGTTGCCCGGGTCGACGGCGTTCGTGGTCTGCAGGTGCACGACCGTGGCGCCGGCCAGATTCACCGCGTAACGCAGGATCAACGTGTCGGGGCTGTTGGTGACGGTCAGCACGCCGACGATCCGGGCCTGGTCCCCGAGCCGGAAGAGGCTTCGCGCCGCCGTCGTAACCGCGTCCGTGACCCCCTCGGCGGTGACCGGCTCACCTCGCCACCACATCACCGGCCGCTCCGGATTCGCGGCCATGACCTCGAGCATCCGGCGGACGTAGTTGCTGTGTTCGGCCATCGACAAACTCCGCTCCCGATATGGCGGCCACGTCACCAGAGCATGGCATCGCGGCACCCATTCACCGGTCATCCGGCGGTCATCGACGGCCGGGATCGACGATGACCGGGCAGTGGGTGGCGCGTGCTTATGGTGAGCCGAACATGTGGCTGTGGACGCACCCGACCGACGGGAAGTGAGCAGGAATTGAACCGGTATCTGGATCTGCTTTCCCACCATCTGAACAGCTCCCGGCCGGCCGCCCGCGACTTCCTGGAGATCGGCCGGCGCGCCGGGCACTTCCCGGCGGCGCTGAGCAACAAGGGCGGGCGCGACGCCGAGATCAAGGTGTGGTGCAGCAACGACTACCTGGGCATGGGCCAGCACCCGGCCGTGCTCAAGGCGATGCGGGACGCGGTCGAGCGGTTCGGCGCCGGCTCCGGTGGCTCGCGCAACATCGGCGGGACGAACCATCACCACGTGCTGCTGGAGCGGGAGCTGGCCGAGCTGCACGGCAAGGAGGAGGCGCTGCTGTTCACCTCCGGCTACACCGCCAACGACGGCGCGCTGACCGTCATGGCCGGGCTCGTCGAGGGCTGCCTGGTCTTCTCCGACGAGCTCAACCACGCCTCCATCATCGACGGGCTGCGGCACAGCGGCGCCGAGAAGCGCGTCTTCCGGCACAACGACGTCGGGCACCTCGAGGAGCTGATCGCCGCGGCCGACCCGAACCGGCCGAAGATGATCGTCCTGGAGTCCGTCTACTCGATGTCGGGCGACGTCGCGCCGATCGCGGAGATCGCCGACATCGCCAAACGGTACGGCGCGGTCACCTTCCTCGACGAGGTGCACGCCGTGGGCATGTACGGTCCGCAGGGCGCCGGCATCGCGGCGAGCCTCGGGCTGGCCGGCGAGTTCACCGTCGTGATGGGGACGCTGGCCAAGGGCTTCGGCACCGTCGGCGGCTACATCGCCGGGCCGTCCATCATCGTCGACGCGGTCCGGGCCACCTCGCGCCCGTTCATCTTCACCACCTCGCTCCCGCCGGCGGTCGCGGCGGCCGGGCTGGCCGCGGTGCGGCATCTGCGCGGCTCGGAGGTGGAGCGCCAGCGGCTCGCCGGCAACGCCCGGCTGCTGCACAGCATGCTCAAGGAGCGCCAGATCCCGTTCCTGTCCGACATGACGCACATCGTGTCGCTGTTCGTGGGCGATGACGCGCTGTGCAAGGAGGCCTCGCGGCTGCTGCTGGAGCGGCACGGGATCTACGTGCAGGCGATCAACGCGCCGAGTGTGCGGGCGGGGCAGGAGATCCTGCGGATCGCGCCCAATGCCGTGCACACCGAGGGCGACGTGCGCGCGCTCGTCGAGGGGCTCGAACAGATCTGGGGCGAGCTCGATGTGCCTCGCGGACCGGTGCGGATGCCGTCCCCCGAGCGGGTCAGCGGCTGAACCGCCGGTGTGTGTGCTCAGCCGGTCGGGTCCGCCGCCAGTACCGCGGCGAGCCCCGCCCGGCCGGGCACGCCGGTCTTGCGGTACACCCGGGTCAGGTGCAGCTCGACGGTGCGCTGGGTGACGTGGAGACGCTCGGCGATCTCCCGGTTCGTGAGCCCCTCCGCGGCCAGCTCCGCCACCTGACGCTCAGCCCTCGTCAGCGCCGCGACGCCGCTGAAGACCAGGCGGCGGGGCCGGGCACCGGCGAGCAGCAGCTGCCGGTGGGCGCGTTCGGCGGTGCGGGCGGATTCGCACTCCTGGGCCAGTTCCAGCGCGCGCCGCAGCGTCTCCCGGGCGGGTTTGCGCTGCTGCCGCACGATCTGCTCGCCGCCCAGGTCGACCAGCGCCCGCGCCAGGTCCAGCCGGGCGGGCGCCGGCTCGAGGATCCGCACCGCCTCCTCGAGCCGCGCCAGGGCGTCGTCGCCGGCCACCAGCGCGCCGGTGTGCTCGGCCGCGCCGAGCAGCCGGGGTGTGCCCCACTGCCGGGCCAGCGCCTCCTCCTCGGCGGCCAGGGCACGCGCCCGCGGCCCGTCGCCCAGCAGCAGGCAGGCCCGCACGGCGGCGGTGCGCCAGCTGAGCCAGGCCGGGTTGTCGATCCCCCACGCCGCCCGCGAGCGGCCGCACTCGATCAGGTCGTCGAGGCAGCCGCGCGGATCCTGCCGGGCGAGGCGGAGCAGGCCGCGGGCGTAGAGGAAGTCGCTCCACTGCGGCGCGGCCTCGAACGCGGCCGGCCACGGCCCCTCGGCCAGCGCCGCGGCCTCGTCCAGCCGGTCCTGCTCGGTGCGGCAGCGCAGCAGGGTCGGCAGCGCGAACAGCTGGAAGCGGTAGCCGCCGCCCGAGGCCAGCAGCGCCAGCGACCGCTCGGCCTCGGCGGCGGCGACCGCCAGGTCCCCGCGGCGGTACGCGCACCGGGCCCGGTAGGCGATCGCCTTCGACCACAGCAGCGGTGCCCGCTGCCGGCGCGCGGCGTCGATGATCCGGTCGAGCCAGGACTCCGCCTCGTCAAGCAGGTCGGCGTACATCAGGGTGGCCGCGGCGGCCAGCGCCGACGGCAGCCCGGCCGGCGCTGGCACCCCGGTGGCCAGGGCCTGCTGGGCCAGCGCGGTCGCCCGCACGCGGCCGTCCGGCCGGGCCGCGGTGATCAAGGCGAGCGCGCCGCTGTAGGCCCGGCGGCCGGGCGGTCCGGGCGCGGGTGGTGCCGCTGCGGCCTGCGGGGTGCTCTCCCGGGCCACCAACAGGCGGTGCGCGGCGAAGACCTCGGCTGCCGGGTCGGCCGGGTCGAGCCGGCCCAGCAGGTCGTCGAGGACGCCGACGGCCTCGGCGGCCCGGCCGGCGTGGGCGAGGATGTCGGGCAGCAGCAGCCCGGCCGGCTCGGCGAGCCCGTTCACCGCGCCGGCCGCCGACTCGCTCAGCGCCATGGAGAGGTACCACGCCGCCTGGTCCGGGTGGGTGACCGAGGCCGCCGCGCCGAGGCGCAGCAGCACGTCGCCGCGCGCCGGCGCCGGCAGCGGCTGGGCCAGCGCGCGGCGCAGGAAGTCGGCGGCGGCGCCGGGCGCGCCCCGGCCGAGCTCGCCGTCGGCGGCCTCGCAGAGCCGCCGGGCGATCCACGGCTCGTCCCGCGGCGGGACGTGCAGCAGATGACGGGCGACCTCCTCGGCGGGGGCGCCGGCCTGTTCGAGAACCCGGGCCGCGTGTTCGTGCAGCGCCGAACGCTGCACATCGGACAGTTGTGCCAGGAACGCGGCCGGGACGAGCGGGTGCCGGAACCACAGGCCGCCGTCGCGCTCCTCAGTGAGGTCGGCGTCGGCCAGTTCGCGGGCGATGCCGGCGGCCGCGGCCGGTTCGACGCCGGCGACCGCGGCGATCCGCTCGCAGGCGGTGCCGTCGCCGAGGGCCGCTGCGGCGCGGGCGAAGCCGGCGGTGCGGGTGGCCCGGTCGCGCAGGAACGCGGTCACCAGCACGGCGGCCGGCACCTCCATGGCGGCCTCGACGGCGGCGAGCCGCTCGCGGCGCGGGACGGTGCCGGTGTCCGCGAGCCTGCACAGCAGCGCCCGCAGCAGCTTGGGGTTCCCGGCCGTGTGCCGGTGGCAGGCGGCGGCGAACTCGGCGTCGCCCGGGCCGAGCGCCTCGCCGACGAGCGCGGCGACGGCCGCCGGGCTCAGCGGCGCGAGCCGCTCGACGCTCACGCGCGGGTCGCCGGCCCACTCGTCGAACGCGTCGGGGCGCGGTGAGCGCCGGTCG
Organism: Dactylosporangium sp. NPDC051484; assembly: GCF_040689395.1. NCBI lineage: Bacteria > Bacillati > Actinomycetota > Actinomycetes > Micromonosporales > Micromonosporaceae > Dactylosporangium > Dactylosporangium sp. NPDC051484. Next base: position 115,780 of record NZ_JBFAZX010000016.1, read on the forward strand.
GCCCGGTACGCCAGGACGACGCCGACCGGCCGGTCAGCGCACCGCCGCAGCAGGTGCCCGAGCCACCGCAGCGTCGCCGGATCGGCCCAGTGGGCGTCGTCCAGGCACAACAGCACGGGCCGTTGCGCGGCCCGCTCGCGCACGATCCCGGTCAGTTCCCGCATGCGGGCCGGCAAAGCGGCGTCCGCGGCCGGTGGTTCGCCAAGCAGCCGCCGGGCAGCGCCGAGCCTGACATCCTGGTCCAGCTCGTCGGCCGCGGTGGCGAGCACGGTGACGTCCGGGCCGGCCCGGCGCGCGGCCTCGGCGAGGAGCCGGCTCCGGCCGGTCCCGGTGAGCATGACGAGCGCCGCGCCGTCGCGGCGAACACGGCCGAGCCGCTCGGCGATCGCGGCGAGCTGTGGCTCACGGTCCAGCAGCAGCGCGGCGAAGGCCCGAACCACGGCGTCACGGCCGCGTTCACTCACCCCGGCGCCCGCGCAGCGGTGTACTCGCGGGACCGGGTCACCGGACTCCTCGTGCGGCCCCGGCGAGGTGCTCCGAGAGGGCTGCCAGGACCTCGGCCGCGCGGCTGCTCACGAAGAAGTGGCCGCCCTCGAAGACCTTGAGGTCGAACGGGTCCTGAGAGTACTGCTCCCATTCCCGCGCCTCGTCGACGGTGGTATGCGGATCCCGATCACCGGTGAAGACCGTGATCGGGCACGGTGGTGGGCCGCCCGGCACGTACCGATAGGTCTCCACCGCGCGATAGTCGCTGCGCAACGTGGGCATGATCATGGCCAGCACCTCCGGGTCCTGCAGGACCGCGGCCTCGGTACCGCCGAGCGAACGGATCTCGGCGGCGATTCGCGCGTCGTCGCCCAGGTGCACCCGCTCCACTTTCTGCACGTGGGGTGCCCGGCGCCCGGAGACGATGAGGCGCAGGGGCTGCTCCGGTCGGTCCCGCCGGATCCGCCGGGCCACCTCGAACGCGATGACAGCACCCATGCTGTGCCCGAAGAGGGTCAGCGGCTGCCGGGACCACGATCGCATGGCCTGGTGGATGCGGTCGGCCAGCACGGCGATGTCGTCGACGCAGGGTTCGCCGCGCCGGTCCTGGCGGCCCGGATACTGCACCGAGACGACGTCCACGTCCGGCGCCAGTGCCCGTGCGACGGGAATGAAGTAGCTGGCGGCACCGCCCGCGTGCGGGAAGCAGACGAGGCGGTTCGCGGCCTCGGTCGCCGGCTTGAACCGCCGGAACCATAGCGACTCGTCGTTCATGTCGTCCTAACTGGTCGGCCGGGGATCCCGGAGGATGACGATCGAGGTGAGCAGCAGGCCGTCGCCGGCTGTCCACCGGCCTTCGAGGCCGGTGAGCGTTCGTCCCTGAACGGTGGGAAGTTCGGTGAGCAGCCGCGCGGTGAAGGTTCCGTCCGGGACCAGGCTGATATCGGCCTCCTCGAAGTCGAGCCAGCGCTGGGTCAGGGGGAACCATGCCTTGTAGACGCTCTCCTTGGCGCTGAACAGCAGGCGGTCCCAGCGGATGCCGGGCGCGGTGGCGCGCAGGAGCCGTAGCCGGTCACGTTCGGTGGGCAGCGAGATGGCCTCCAGCACCCCGTCGGGCAGGTCGGCGGCCGGTTCGGCGTCGATGCCGATGGTGACGACGTCCTCGGCGCGGCCGAGCGCGCAGGCGCGGTAGCCGTCGCAGTGGGTGATGCTGCCGAGCGTGCCGTCGGGCCAGCGGGGAGCACCGCGCACCCCCGGCACGATCGGCGCGGGCGGCAGGCCCAGTTCCGCGAGCGCGGCCCGGGCGCACCAACGTGCCGTGATGAACTCGTTGCGCCGCTTCGGCACGGACTGGCCGAGTGCGGCCTCCTCCTCGGCGAAGAGTTCGATCGGTGACGGCGGGTCGCCGAACGCCTCCGCCGCGACGACCGGTGCCGGCAGGATCGTCCTGATCACAACCGCCCCGCCCCGAACCACATCTCGGCCGGGCGGCCGGTGTCCGGCAGGATCTGCCGGGGTTGACCGGACGTGCTGTGGCGCGGACGCCACTCCCGCGGGTAGCCCAGCGACACCTCCTCGAAACGGACCCCGTCGTGCCAGGTGGTCCGGGGGATGTGCAGGTGTCCGTAGACCGAGACCACGGCGCCGAAGCGCGTGTGCCAGTCGGCCGTGCGCTCGGTGCCGCACCACTGCGCGAAGATCGGGTAGCGCAGGATCCGCAGCGGAGCGCGCACCAGGGGATAGTGGTTGACGAGCACGGTGGGCAGCGCGGGCTCGCAGCTCGCCAGGCGTTGCTCCGTGACCGCCACCCGGGCCTCGCACCACGCCTCCCGGGTCGGGAAGGGATCGGGGTGCAGCAGGATCTCATCGGTGCACACCACGCCGGTCTCGTGCGCCCGAGCCAGCGCCTCCTCCTTGGTGCGCAGGTCCGGGGGCAGGAACGTGTAGTCGTAGAGCAGAAACAGGGGCGCGATCCGGACCGGCCCGCCGGGTGCCTGCCACACCGGATACGGGTCCTCCGGCGTCACCACACCCAGGTTCCGGCAGAGCTGGACCAGGGCGTCGTATCGCTCGGCGCCACGCAACGTCACCGGGTCGTCGGGCGGGGTCCACAGCTCGTGGTTGCCGGGTGCCCACACCACCTTGGCGAACCGCTCGGCGAGGCGGCCCAGCGCCCATTCCACATCGGCGAACCGCTCCGCGACGTCCCCGGGGACCAGCAGCCAGTCGTCGGGCGACTCTGGTCGCATCCGAGCCACGATCTCGCGGTTCTCCGGATACCCGACGTGCAGATCGCTGATCGCGAGCAGTTTGCCGCTCACCGTCATCCGCGAATTCCAGCGGCGGGCCGGGACACCACGTCCCGACCCTGGTCAATGGCTGAACAGGTTTCGATCACAGACATGTTGGACGATGTTTCCCTCGTAACAGAATGCCGGTGGGCACAGATTCCGATATTTTATTCCGAGGCCCGCCCCCGGTGCTGTCGCCGGCATATCGCAGGTGCCTCACCGAAAGACAACAGCGCGCTATGGGAACGATATGCGGGCCTGCGACCATCTTGCGGTGTAGACCTCCTCAACTCCCCGAAGGATTGTTGTGGCTGATCAGATCGCCGTTACGCCGCGGCTCGCCGAATACGTGCGGGAGATGTCCCTGCGGGAGGACGACCTCCTGCGCGAGCTGCGCGAAGAGACCTCGGGCATGCCGGGCGGGCGAGCCATGCAGGTGCTCGCCGAGGAGGGTCAGCTGCTCGGGCTCCTCGCCGGCCTCGTCAATGCCCGCGCCGTCCTGGAGATCGGAACGTTCACGGGCTACAGCACGCTATGCCTGGCACGCGCCCTCCCACCGGAAGGGCGTGTGGTCACCTGCGATGTCACCGATCGCTGGCCAGCGATCGGTGCGCCGTACTGGCGCCGGGCCGGAGTGGCGGATCGCATCGATCTGCGGGTCGCAGACGCCGCCGAGACCCTGGAGAAGATTCTGGTCGAGGAGGGCCCGGGCGTCTTCGACCTCGTGTTCGTGGACGCCGACAAGGTCAACTACCGGCGCTACTACGAGCTTTCCATCGCGCTCGTCCGGCCCGGCGGCCTGATCGTCGTGGACAACACGTTGTTCTTCGGACGGGTGGTGGATCCGCACGCGCAGGACCCGGACACCGAAGGCGTCCGCGAGCTCAACGCCGTCCTCCGCGACGACGACCGGGTGGAGCTGAGCATGCTGGCCGTTGCGGACGGCATCACCCTCGCCCGCCGGCTCGCTTGACCAGTCACCCAGCGACTCGGACCAGGGCACGACCCCCCGCGGACCCGAGTTCTTTCGCACGCCAAACCTGCTCAGCCGCCCCATCGCCTCGACGTAGTATCCGGACAGCTCCTCTCGATACATCCGCTCGCGAGCGAACACCCAGGTCAGGCGGTCCATCGTGTACTGGCCGACGCCCTGCGTGCGCAGCAGGTGCAGATCGGCCAGCTCATCCAGCAGCTCTTCCGCCCGGCCCAGCGAGCATTCCAGCAGCACCGCCACCACTCGGGGGCGGATGGGCTGCTCGGTGATCATGCTGAGCCGCCGCAACACCGGACGCAGGTCCGTCCCGTCCCGGGAGCAGTGCGCAAGGGCGTCGTACACACGGCTCAGCGCCGTTCGTACCGCCATGTCGTCCACCTTCAGCTCGTCCAGGATGCGCTGCGGGTCCGAGAGCCGCAGCGCGAAGTCGACGAGGCTGCGGCGCGGCCGGCGCTGCAGGCGGACACCGGCGATGCGAAGCGCCAGAGGCAGGCCTTCGCAGGCCCGGACGATGGCCCGGGCGGCCTGGGGCTCGACGGCGACCCGGGGCGCGCCGATGAGGCCGGCCAGCAGCTCGAGTGAGTCGTCCTCGTCCAGCGGGTCCAGCACGACGGCACAGGAGCCGCTGAGGTCGGCGAGGGCGGTCCGGCTGCCGATCAGCACCCGGCTGTCGCCAGAGCCGGGAAGCAGCGGGCGCACCTGGGAGGCATCGCAGATCTCGTCCAGCACGATCAGGACCCGGCGCTGCGCGATCATCGACCGGTAGAGCGAGAACCGGTCGGTGGCCTCGGACGGGATGGCCCCGGGCGGCAGCCCCAGACTGATCAGGAATCGCTGGACCACGTAGTCGGGATCGGCGCTCGCACGTTGCGAGCCCGCGAAACTGGCGTAGAGCTGACCGTCGGGGAAGTCGCCGCGGGCCGCGTGGGCGACCCGTAGCAGCAGGCTGGTCTTGCCGATCCCGGCAGCGCCGGTGACAGCGGCCGCCACCACCGCCGGCCCCGCCGACCCGGACGAAGTGAGCAGGTCCCGCAGCTTTCGGGCCTCTGCGGCGCGGCCGGTGAAACCACAGGTCTCGGGCAGGAGCTGGGCGGGTCTCTCGGACGGAAGCTGGACGATCGTGGCGGGTTTCTCGCCCTCCACGCCGGGCTGCGACTCACCGCGCTGCGCAGAGACATTGACGAGCACGGACTCGTCCTCGCCGCGCAGGATGCGACGCTGGATCTCCCGCAGCTCCGCGCCGGGCTCCATACCGAACTGACTGCCCAGCTCAGCGCGGGTGTGCTGGAAGAGTTCGAGCGCCTCCAGCTGCTGGCCTGACCGGAAGAGGGCGAGCATGAGGCGGCCCACGAAAGCCTCGTTCAGCGGCTGATCCCAGACGATCCTGCGCAGCTCCGGCAGCACCTCGGCATGCCGCCGCAGGGCCAGTTGCATGTCCAGCCGGCAGCCCAGCGCCTCCAGCCGCAGCTCCTCCAGGTGAACACCCTCGGACGCGTGCAACAGCCTGGACGGTACGTCCAGGAACGGTTCGTGCCGCCACAAGCTGAGCCCTCGGTCGATCTCCGCCACCGCGCCCGGCAGGTCGTCGGCTTGGGCGAGTTCCTTCGCCACCCTTCGGTGTGCCAGAAACCGGCCCAGGTCCGTGTCCTCCTCCCGCACCCGGATCAGATAGCCGGGCGGTTGCGTCACGATCCGCTCGGCACCGGCCTTGTCGAGCACCTGACGCAGTCGCATGACGTAGGTCCGGATCGTTGCCGCCGCGCTCGGGGGAGGCGCGTCGTCCCAGACGAACCGTGCGATCCGATCCACGGTGACGACCTTGTTGGGATTGAGCAGCAATGTGGCCAACACAACACGCTGCCGCGGGGCGGAAATGGCCACTTCTGTGTCTCCCGATCGCACCACCAACGGACCGAGAACGAGAAATTCCAACACCTGTTCCTCATGAATGCACAGTTCCCCGACCACGCCTGAATTCTGACATCAAAATATGTTCAGAAAGTAACCGTGAACTGGGCCATCCGGGACGGACGGCCGTCACCGGCACAGGGGGCAGTAATCGGAAAGTAGCGGGCCAGTTACGCCGACAAGCATGACCGGGAGCGGAGCTTCCGGCAAGTCATTGAGGTAAATATCCATATATTCAAAAAACGCAAGGAGCCCTTGGCCGGAGAACGGGCGATGTGCTGGCAAACCCGCTGCTCAAGCCACGGGCTCCCGGGTGGACGTCAGCGAGCGGCGGTCAGGCCGGCCGCCGATACGCCGGCGAGATCCGCGGCGTCGAGCCGCATCGTCGTCAGACCGTTCCATTTGGTGGGAAGCAGATGGAGTCGCTGGACCCCCTCCACCTCTGGCTCACACAGGGTGTCCCGGCAGCCGCACGAGGCGTCGTCGAACCCGGCGAACCGGTAGGCGACCTCCATCATCCGGTTACGGTCCGTGGGCCGGAAATCGGCGACGAAGTGCACCGACGCCCGCGCCGCCTGGTCCCCCAGCCATCCCAGGATCGCCGATCCCGCCCCGAAGGAGACGACGCGGCAGGAGGTGGCCAGCAGCCGAAGATGCCAGACGGCCGGGTGCCGCTCGACCAGGATGACACCGACGGCACCGTGCGGCCCGAAGCGATCGGTGAGGGCCGCCACCAGAACCTCGTGGTGGGGGTCCTGCAGCAACCCGCGCAGGGTCTCGTCCGAGTAGTGCACCCCGGTGGCGTTCATCTGGCTGGTGCGCAGCGTGAGCTCCTCGACCCGGGACAACTCCTCCTCGCTCGCCGGCCCGATGCGCAGCACGAGGTCGAGCGAGCGCAGGAATTCGTCGTCCGGGCCGTTGAACTCGGCGCGCTCAGCGTCACGCCGAAACCCGGCCTGGTACATCTGCCGGCGGCGGCGCGAGTCCACGGTGTCGGCCGCCGGGGTGAATTCCGGCAGGCCGAGGAGCGACTCGGCCACCTCGGCCGGATAACAGCGGACCTCCGGAAGGTGGTAAGCGACCTCGGCCCGCTCGGCGGGCTGGTCGTCGATGAACGCGATGGTCTTCGGCGCGAAGTTCAGCTTCTCGGCGATGCGGCGCACCGCGTCCGACTTGCGTCCCCAACCGATCTCGGGCAACACGAAGTACTCCGCGATGCCGAGCGCCTCCAGCTGTGACCAGGCCATGTCGTGGTCGTTGCGGCTGGACACCGACTGCAGAACGCCCCGCGCGTCCAGACCCACGATGGTGTCGCGGATCGAGTCGGCGAGCACCACCTCGCCGTCCTCCAGCAGGGTGCCCTGCCACAACGTGTTGTCCAGGTCCCAGACGAGACACTTCACAGTGGTCGGCGGCGTGGACGACGGATTCGCCGTCATGGTCAACCCCTCTGTCACTTGGTGGCCAGCACGTGATCGGCCAGCAGCAACTGGCACATCTCGTTGCTGCCCTCGATGATTTCCATGCATTTGGCGTCGCGGAAGGCGCGGGCCACCGTGTGCCCGTCCCGGGTGGCGGCGGAGGCCAGGACCTGGACGGCGATGGCCGAGCCCTGCGCCGCCTGGGTCGCGCTCACGTGCTTGGCGAGCACGGTGGCGAGGACCTGGTCCGCGGAGCCCTCATCCCAGCACCGGCTGGCATGCTCGCAGGCACGGGTCGCGGCCTGCTCCGCGATCAGCAGGTCCGCGAGGTGCCGGGCGACGAGCTGGTGGCTGCCCAGCGGCCGTCCGAACTGCTCCCGTGATCTGGCGTGGGCGCCCGCCGCCGCCAGGCAGGCGCGGAGGATGCCGACACAGCCCCAGGCGACCGACATCCGGCCGTAGGCCAGTGCCGTGGTCACCAGCAACGGCAGGAACTGGCCACCACCGCCGAGCAGGCTCGTCGCCGGCAGCCGCACCCGCGTCAGCCGGATGTCGGCGTGGCCGGCCGCCCGGCAGCCCAGCGGATCGGCGATGCGCTCGACCCGCACGCCCGGCTCGCGGGTGGGCACCACCACGGCACCGGCGCCGCCGTCGTCGAGAATGCCGACCACCACCACGACGTCGGCGTACGCGGCCGCGGTCGACCAGGTCTTGGTGCCCTCGACCACGACCGAGTCGCCGTCGCGGATGATCCGGGTCGTGATCGCCGACAGGTCGCTGCCGGCCTGCGGCTCGCTGAAGGCGACCGCGGCGAGCTCCCCGCCGGTGAGGCGGGTCAGCAGGTCGCGGCGCTGCTCTTCGGTGCCCAGCCGATCGATGGTCCAGGCGGCCATACCCTGCGACGTCATGATGCTGCGCAGGGAGGAGCAGAGGCTGCCGACGTGGGCGGTGAACTCACCGTCCCCCGCGCTGTCCCAGCCGAGCCCGCCGTGGACGGTGGGTACCTGGGGGCACAGGTACCCAGCCGCACCGAGCCTCACCAGCAGCTCCCGGGGAAGCTGGCCGGTTCGGTCCCAGCTTTCCGCCTGCTCACCGACGAGCTCGGTGAGCAGATCGCGAGCCGCGGCGAGACCGTCAGGCACCGCTCGCCCCCGCGGCGCTGCGCAGGCGGTGTACCAGCGCCACCATGTTGGCGACGGTGCGGAAGTTGTCGAGGCGCAGGTCGGCACCGCGGATGGAGATCCCGTAGGTCTGCTCCAGGTGCACCACCAGCTGCATCGCGAACAGTGAGGAGAGCCCACCGGCGGCGAAGAGATCCACCTGCGGATCCCAGGACCGCTTGGTCTGTGCCTCCAGGAAACGGAGAATGTCCTTCTCCACCTCGCCGCCGTCGACCGTAGCGTCGTGAACGCCCAGCTCGGTCATCGCATCCATCTCAATCTTTGGGAAGTAGTCGGTTGCCTGATCAGTTCGTGTACTCGTAGAAACCGCGGCCGGACTTGCGGCCGTGAGCACCCAGCCGCACCTTCTCCAGCAGCAGTTCGCACGGGCGACAGCCCTCGTCACCGGTGCGCTCGAAGAGAACCTGCAGCGAATCGACGAGGTTGTCGATGCCGATCAGGTCGGCGGTCCGCAGCGGTCCGGTGCGGTGGCCGAGGCAGTTCTCCATGAGCGTGTCGACGGCCTCGACGCTCGCGGTGCCCTCCTGCACGATGCGCGCCGCATCGTTGATCATCGGGTGCAGGACTCGGCTGGTGACGAAGCCCGGCGCGTCCTTGACGACGATGGGCTGCTGCCCCAGAGCGGCCAGGGAACGCCCCAGGGCCGCCATGGTGTCCTCACCCGTGCGGACTCCGCGAATGACCTCGACCGTGCGGATCAGGTACGGCGGGTTCATGAAGTGGGTACCCACCACCTCCTCCGGCCGCTCGGCGAAGGAGGCGAGCTCGTCGATCGGGATCGAGGAGGTGTTGGAGACCAGCGGCGTGCCGGGTCGCACCGTGGCCGACAGCTCCGCGAGCACCTTCGCCTTGATCTGCGGATCCTCCGTGGTCGCCTCGATGACCACGGTGCGCTCGGCGACACCACCGACCGTGGTGGCGGTCTCGAGCACGCCGGTCGCCTCGTCGTGCGGGTGCCGGCCCATCAGCTGGGCCATCCGCAACTCCGCGGCGATCCGCGCGCGGGCGTCGTCCAGCCGGGCCTCGTCGACGTCGACCAGCAGGACCGGCAACCCGCGGACGAGGGCCAGGGTGGCGATCCCGACGCCCATGACGCCCGCACCCACCACGGCGATGCGTTGATCGCCCGGCGTGCCGGGCTGGGGTTCTGTCTTCGAGTACACATCGCTCCTTGGATTGGTCAGGGATCGGGATGGTTAGGAGAGAACCGATTCGAGCCAGTCGGAAACCGCCCGGCTCGTCGTGGCCGTGTGCTGCTCCAGCATGGAGAAGTGGTCCCCGGGGACATCGACGACCGCCTGCGCGGACGGCCAGCTCGATCGCCAGTCGCCGAAGCCCGCCGCCGCCTTGCCCAACGGATCGGACGCCCGCACCAGCAGGACCGGGGCCCGCACCGCCGGCGGCTCGTAGTCATCGAGGAGCTGGAAGTAGCGGCCCATCGCGGTGAGCCGGGTGCCGTCCATCGGCACGGCCCTGTCCTCGCGGTCGAACATGCCCCGCAGCAGCACGTCATTGAACTGCGTCATCGCCTTGTTGCTGGACAGGTAGGTGTCCAGCAGCACCACGGCGGCCGGGTGGACGCCGCGCTGCTCCAGCTGCGCCGCCACGCCGTGGGCGATGATGCCTCCCGAGGAGGAGCCGAGCAGCACCAGGCGTCGATCACGGCCGATCCGATCGAGGACCTCCTCTGCCTGGTACTCGAACATCGCCGCCATCGTCGCCGGAAGCCGATGGCCGGGCAGGAAGCCGGGTGCGGAGATCGCGCTGGCGCCGTACGCGCCCCGCAGCTGGGCGGCGAACCGGGCGTACTGGTGACCCCCGCCGAGCGCCACCATCGATCCGAAGCAGACCAGCTCCGGGGCTTCGTCGTGGACGCTCAGCCGCAGCAGTTCCGGCGGCTCGCCGCTGGCACGCAACTCCGCCGCGGTCTGGAACCGCGGCCGCAGCGCGGAGGCGTTCTTGAGCAGGCCGATGGCCTCGTCGGGCTGCCCTCGCCGGACCAGCTGGCGAAACAGCGTGGCGACCGGATCGGACTCGGCGGGCCGTGGCTCAGGGGCCGGCCGCTGCGCACCGCCTGGCTCCGCCTGCGCGCGGCTGGCGGCGGCCGCCCACTCCGTGCGCAACGCCTCGGCGAGCTTGGCGGAGGTGCCGCTGGTGAACACGACGGTCGGCAGCAGGTTCAGGCCGAGGACCGTGGCCAGGCGGTTGCGCAGTTCCAACGCGGTCAGCGAGTCGAAGCCGACCGAGAGGAAGGCGTCGTCGGCACCGATCGGGGTCGCGTCGGCGTGGCCGAGGACCTGGGCGGCATGCAGCCGTACCGTCTCCTCGATCAGGCGCAGCCGCTCGGCGGGGTCCGCCGCGGCCAGCCGCTCCCGGAGCCGGTCGTCGGTCGCGGTCCTGGCCTGGACAGGGGCCCGCACCAGCGACTTCAGCAGGTGTGGCACCGGGCCGTCGCGGAACGCGGAGACGTCGATGGCCACCGGGACGAGCACCGGGTCGGGGACGGTGAGGGCGGCGTCGAACAGCGCCGTACCGGTGTCGGCGGAGAGCCCCTGGACACCGCTTCGGGCCATGCGGCTCACGTCGGCGCCGGAGAGGTCCGCGGTCAGGCCGCTGCGCGTCTCCCACAGGCCCCAGGCGAGCGACTTGGCCGGCAGGCCGGCTCGATGCCGCGCGGTCATCAGGGCGTCCGCGGCGAGGTTGGCGGCCGCGTACGCCGACTGTCCAGGACCACCGAAGATGCCGGCGACCGACGAGTACACCACGAACGCGCGCAACCGGGTGCCGAGCGTCGCCTCGTGCAGATTCCAGGTGCCGTCGACCTTCGGGCGCAGCACCCCGCTCAGCCGCTGCGCGGTGACGTCGGTCAGCACGCCGTCGTCGAGCACGCCGGCCGTGTGCACGACCGCGGTGAGCGGACGCTGCGCCGGGATGCGCGACAGCGCCGCGTCGAGCGCCGCACGGTCCGTGACGTCGCAGGACTCGACCGTGACCTGGGCTCCCGCCGCGGTCAGGTCGGCGACCAGCTCGGCGACCCCCGCCGTGGCCGCACCCCGGCGGCCGAGCAGCAGGAGATGGCGTACGCCGTGCCGTGCGACCAGGTGCCGCGCCAGGATGCCGGCGAGCGTGCCACCCCCACCGGTCACCAGCACGGTGCCGTCACCACCGAAGAATTCCGCCTCGTCCGGTGCCCCGCCCGCACGGACCCGCGTCAGCCGGGGCACGTGGATGCTGCCGGCCCGCAGCGCGGCCTGCGGCTCACCGCTGTCGAGGACGGCGCCCAGCCGATCAACTGTGGCCCGGGCGTCGTCCGTGTCGAGCAGGACGAACCGGTCGGGGTTCTCCTGCTGGGCCGAGCGGACCAGGCCCCAGACGGCCGCGGCGGCGACGTCGACCGGCCCCTCGCCGGGATCGGTGGCGCCGCGGGTCACCACGACCAACGGCGGGCAGTCCGCAGCCGGCCGGGCCAGCCAGGCGTGCAGCCGGGCCAGCACCGCCGCGGTAACGGCGTGCACCGCGTCCGGGGTGCCGCCTTCGGCGGGCGGACACGGCAGCAGCACCGCGTCGAGGCCGGTCACGTCGTCGCCGGCGGTGGGCACGACACCGGCCGGCAGCAGCCGGTCGTCGCCGTCGCCGAGCAGCGCCCATCGGCCGGCCGCCGGAACGGTCCTGACCGGGCCGTCGAGGTTGGCCCACTCGACCCGGAACAGCAGGTCGGTGGGGGCGCGCAGCGAGTCGAAGGACGCCGTGCGCATGACCAGCGTGCCGATGCTGACGATCGGGTGCCCGTCCGCGTCCGTCACCTGCAGCGACACGGCGTCCGGGCCGTCCGGCCGGAGGGCGGCACGCAGCACCCGGCCGGCGGGGGCGCCCGGGAAGATGCGTACCCGATGCCAGGAGAAGGGCAGTGGCACGCCGTCCGCGGCCGGCTGCTCGTCCGGGTTCTGGCCGGCGTCGGCGTTGCGCAGCGTGACGGTGTGCAGCAGGGCGTCCAGGAGCGCGGGGTGCAGGGTGAAGTGCTCGGTCACGAGCTGCGGTAGCGCGGCCTCGGCGAAGATCTCCGCACCGTCGGCCCAGGCGGCGCGCAGGCCCCGGAAGGCCGGGCCGTACTCCACACCGCGCGCCTCCAGGATGCGGTAGAGGCTTCCGATCGTCATCTCCCGCGCGCCGGAGGGCGGCCACTGCGCCTGCGGTGCCGGCGTCGACGCGTCGGAGGCGGCAGCCAGCACGCCGCTGCCGTGCGCGGTCCACTCCGCCTCGGTGCCGGCGTCCTCGGGCCGGGAATGGATCTCGACGGCGCGGCGCCCGGCCTGGTCCGCGGCCCCGACGGTCAGCCGCAGCTGCACGCCCAGGCCGGCGTCGGGACCGCTGGGCAGCACCATCGGCGCGGCGAGCGTGAGCTCCTCGATCAGGTCGCAGCCGAACCGCCGGCCCACGTGTGCCGCCATCTCCAGGTAGGCCGCGCCCGGCAGCAGCACGGTGCCGCGTACGGCGTGGTCGGCCAGCCACGGCTGAGTCGCCACCGACAGCCGGCCGGTGAAGACGGTGCCACCCGCACCGGGCAGCTCGACCGCCGCGCCCAGCAGCGGATGCCCCGGGTCGCCCTGCCCGACGGACGAGGGGTCACCGCCCGCCTTGGTCGCCTGGAGCCAGTACCGCTGCCGCTGGAAGGCGTACGTGGGCACGTCGACCGGGCGAGCGCCGGACGGCTCGAATGCCGGACTCCAGTCGACCGGCAGGCCGGCCACATGCGCCTGGCCGAGCGAGGTCAGCAGCCGCCGCGCTCCGCCGTCCTCGCGACGCAGCGTCTCGACGATGGTGAGGCCGTCGAGGCCGGCGTCGGCCGCGCAGTCCTGGATGTTGAAGATCAGGGTGGGATGGGGACTGACCTCGACGAAGGTGCGGTGACCGGCCTCGAACAGGATCTTGACCGCATCGTGGAACCGGACGGTCTGGCGAAGGTTGCGAAACCAGTACCGCGGCCCGAGCCCGGACGGCCGGACCCAGGCGGCGTCGACGGTGGACAGCATCGGGATGGAGCCCGGAGCAGGTTGGATGCCGGCGAGTGCGGCGATGAGCGTCTCGCGCACGGGGTCGACGTCGGCGGAGTGGGGGGCGTAGTCGATCGGGGTCCGGAAGGCCAGCACGCCGTCCGACTCGGCCAGGAGGGTGTCCATCGCCAGCGCCTCGCCGGCCAGCACCGACACGCGCGGCCCGTTGACGGCGGCGATCGACAGGCGGCCCCCGTACCCGTCGATCAGCTTCTCCGCCTCCTCGGCGGACAGCAGCACGGTGGCCATCGCCCCGCCGCCGGTCACGCTCGCCAGCGCACGGCTGCGCAGCACCGCGATCGCGGCGGCGTCCTCCAGGCTGAGCAGCCCGGCGACGCAGGCCGCGGCGACCTCACCCTGGCTGTGTCCGACCACCGCGGCGGGCTGGATGCCGTGTGCCTGCCACACCGCCGCGAGCGACACCAACACGCAGAACAGCACCGGTTGCAGCACCTGCACGTCGTCGATCGAGGGCGCACCGGGCTCCTGCCGCAGCACCGCGGCGGCTGACCAGTCGAGGTGGGCGGCGAGCGCCCGCTCGCAGTCCGCCATCCGCGCGGCGAACACCGGTGAACTGTCCAGCAGCTCCCGCGCCATGCCCGGCCACTCCGCGCCGAGGCCGGGGAAGACGAATACGGCCTTGCCGGGCTTCGCGGGGGCGGTGCCGAGCGTGACGGACGGGGCGTTCTGCTCGCGGGCGAGCGAGCCGAGCGCGTCGAGCAGTTCGTCGCGACCCTCGCCGACCACGACCGCCCGCTCGGCGAACCGGGATCGGCCACGTACGAGCGACAGCCCGACATCCGCCGGGTGCAGGCCCGGGTCGGCGGTGACGTGCGCGTGCAGCCGGGCTGCCTGCTCGCGCAGGGCCGCGGGCGTGCGGGCGGACAGGACCCAGGCGACCGGGCCTTCCGTGCGCCCCGTCATCTCCTGCGCAGCCTCGCTCGGCGCGCCCTCCAGAATGAGATGGGCGTTGGTACCGCTGGCACCGAAGGACGACACCGCGGCAAGGCGGGACCTGCCGGTGACCGGCCAGGGCGTCGCGGCGCTCAGCAGTGTCACGCCGCCCTGACTCCAGTCGACCTGCGCGCTCGGCTGGTCGATGTGCAGGGAGCGGGGCAGCACGCCGTGCCGCATGGCCAGCACCGTCTTGATGACGCCACCGACCCCGGCCGCCGCCTGCGTGTGGGTGAGGTTGGACTTCAGCGAGCCCATCAGCAGCGGCTGCCCCTCGGGACGGTCCTGGCCGTACACGGCGAGGACCGCCTGCGCCTCGATCGGGTCGCCGAGCACCGTGCCGGTGCCGTGCGCCTCAAGGGCGTCGACTTCGTGCGGGGACAGCCCCGCGTTCTGCAGGGCCTTGCGGATGACCCGCTGCTGCGCCGGGCCGTTCGGGGCGGTCAGCCCGTTGCTCGCGCCATCCTGGTTGACGGCCGAGCCGCGGATGACGGCCAGCACCGGGTGCCCGTTGCGCCGCGCGTCGCTGAGCCGCTCCAGCAGGAGCATCCCGACGCCCTCACCGAAGGCGGCGCCGTCGGCGCTGTCGGAGAACGACTTGCAGTGCCCGTCGGCGGCGAGCCCGCCCTGACGGTGGGCGTTGCTGAGGACCCCCGGCGCGGACATGACGGTCACACCGCCGGCCAGGGCCAGCCCGACGTCACCGGCGCGCAGCGCCTGCGTGGCGAGGTGGATCGCCACCAGGGAGGAGGAGCAGGCGGTGTCCAGGCTGACCGCGGGCCCCTCCAGCCCGAAGGTGTACGAGACGCGGCCCGACACGACGCTCGAGATGGTGCCGGTGCCGAGGAAACCGGCCAGGTCCTCGGGCGGGTTGCCGAGCCGGGAGCCGTACTCGCTGTTGATGACGCCGGCGTAGACGGCGGTGTCGCCGCCGCGCAGCGTCAGCGGATCGATCCCGGCACGTTCGAAGGTCTCCCAGCAGACCTCGAGCAGCAGCCGTTGCTGCGGGTCCATGGCCAGCGCCTCGCGCGGCGAGATGCCGAAGAAGCCCGCGTCGAACTCGAACGCGTCATGCAGGAACCCGCCCTTGATGACGGGCACGGTGCCGGGAGCGCCGGAGTCCGCCGGGTCCGGCGGCGGCGTGTCCCAGCCACGATCGGCCGGGACGGGTATGACACCGTCGCGCTCGGCGATCAGCAGCTCCCAGAGCTCCTCGGGCGTGCGCACACCGCCGGGGAACCGGCAGGCCATGCCGACGATGGCCACGGGTTCCCGCGTCACGGCGACGAGCCGGCGGTTCTCCTGCCGCAATTTCTGGTTGTCCATCAGGGACGCACGCAGCGCCTCGACAACCTGGTCCGCGGCCATGGCAGTCCTCTCCCTCTCCGATTGGTCAGGCACGGCCGCCACCGAGCGCCATCCGCACCAGAGCGTCCACATCCATCTCCTTGATCGGTTCCGGCTCGTCCGCCCCGGACTCGTCCGGCACAAGACGTTGTTCGCCGGCACCGGTCTCCCGCAGCCGCAGCAACGCGTCGAGAAGTCCCGCCGTCCGCAGCCGCTGCGGCGAGATCGTCGCCAGCAGGCGGCGTACCGTCTCGTCGTCGGCAGCCGTGTCCGGCCCGGCCGGCGGCGTGACCGGCGCCAGGCGCTCGGCGATGTACGCCGCGACCGCCTCGGGCGTCGGATGGTCGAAGACGAGCGTGGCGGGCAGCCGCAGCCCGGTGACCGCGTTGAGCTGATTGCGCAGCTCGACGGAGGTCAACGAGTCGAACCCGAGGTCCTTGAAGGCCAGGTCCACCTCAACCGTCTCGGCTCCTCGGTGCCGCAGCACCTCCGCGACCTTGCCGCGGACGAGATGCTCGAGCAGCTCCCTGCGCTCGTCCGCGCCGGCCCCGGCCAGGCGCCGGCGCAGCGAGGCCGCCTCGGTCGCATCCGCGGCCGCGGAGCCCGCCGTGCGCCGCATCACGCCGCGGACCAGGCCGCGCATGAGGGCGGGCACGTCGGCCATGCTCGCCGACCGCTGCCGGCCCAGGGTCAGGCGTACGGGCACCAGCAGCGCCTCGTCGGACTGCAGCGCCGCGTCGAACAGCGCGAGGCCCTCGGCGTCGGTGAGTGGCACCACCCCGCCACGGGTCATCCGCTGCCGCTCCCGCTCGTCGAGGGTTCCGGTCAGGTCGCTGCGGCTTTCCCACAGCCCCCAGGCGAGCGACTGCCCGACCAGCCCCCGGGCACGCCGGTGGGCGGCCAGCGCGTCGAGGAACGCGTTGCCGGCCGCGTAATTGGCCTGCCCCGCGTTGCCGATGACGCCGGCGGCCGAGGAGAACAGGACGAAGGCCGACAGCGGCAGCTCGCGGGTCAGCTCATGCAGGTTCAGCGCCCCGTCGATCTTGGGCCGGAGCACGGCGTCGAGCCGTTCGGCGGTCAGGGACTCCACGACGCCGTCGTCCAGCACCCCGGCCGTGTGCACGACCGCCGTCAACGGATGGTCGTCGGGCACCTGGGCCAGGATCGCCGCGAGCGCATCCCGGTCAGCGACGTCGCAGGCGGCGAAGCGCGCCTCGGCGCCCAACCCGGCGAGCTCCGTGAGGAGCCCGGCGGCCCGCGGCGCGTCCGCTCCCCGCCGGCTGAGCAGCAGCAACCGGCGCACCCCGTGCTCCGCGGCCAGGTGCCGCGCGACCAGACCGGCGAGCACGCCGCCGGCACCGGTGATCAGCACGGTGCCCTCCGGGTCGAACCGCACCTCCCCCGACGTACCGGCCGGCTGGACCCGAGCCAGCCGGGGGGCCGACAACGCGCCCTCGCGGACAGCGAGCTGGGGCTCACCGGCGGCCAGGCCGGCGGGCAGCAGCGCGAGCAACTCCGCCGGGTCCGCCGGGTTCGCCGTGTCGACCAGCACGAACCGGTCCGGGTGCTCGGACTGCGCCGAGCGGACGAGGCCGCGCGCGGCCGCCCCCGCCAGATCGGTCACCCCTTCGCCCGGACGGGTCTCGACGGCCCCGGTCGTCACCAACACCAGCCGGGCGTTCGCGTACCGGTCGTCGGCCAGCCACTCCTGAACCATCGCCAGGACCTCGGCCGTCGCCGGGCGGGCGTGCGCCGGGCCGTCCTCGCGGGCCCGGCACTCGGCGAGTACCACGTCCGGAACCGCCGCGCCCTGGTCGATCGCGGCGGTGAGACCGGCGAGATCGGGATACGTGTCCGGCAGCAGACCAGCCGGCCCGATGGCCGCCCACCGCCCGGCCGGCGGCAGGCCCGCGTCAGACTCGGGCAACGCCACCCAGTCCACTCGCAACAGCGCGTCCTGGGCGCCCTTGGCCGGCTTGCTCAGGCTGTCCACCTCGACCGGGCGAACCACGAGGGCACCGACCGAGGCCACCGGCCGCCCGTGGGAGTCGGCGGCGTCGATCGCCACGCGGCCGTCGGTCCCGAAGGCCAGCCGTACCCGCAGGTGGGTCGCGCCGGCCGCGTGCAACGTCACGCGACTCCACGAGAACGGCAGCCGCGCGGTGCCGGGGGCGCCGCCGGCCTCGTCGTCGCCGCCCTCCGGGACGAGCCACAGGCCGTGCAGCGCGGCGTCCAGCAGGGCGGGATGCACACCGAACGACGCGGCGGCACGGTCCTCGCGGTCCGGCAGCCGTACCTCGGTGAAGATCTCGCCGTCGCGACGCCACGCGGCACGGACACCTTGGAAGGCCGGGCCGTAGCGGTAACCGGAGTCGGCGAAACGGTCGTACAGGTCCTCGACCGCCAGTGGCTCGGCACCGGGCGGCGGCCAGGCATGCTCGGCCTCCAGGGACGCGTCGCCCGTCTCGGCCACGATTCCCGTCGCGTGCCGGGTCCACTGCCGATCGAGCGAGTCCTCGACGCGGGAGTAGATGTCCACGGTGCGGCTGCCGTCTCCGTCGGGCGCGCCCACCCGGGCCTGGACCCGCACCGCCGCGGTGGCGGGCAGGACGAGCGGAGCCTCCAGCGTGAGCTCCTCGATCAGTGCGCAGCCGGCCTCGGCGGCGGCCCGCAACGCAAGCTCCAGGAAGGCGGTGCCGGGCAGCAGCACCACGTCCGACACCGCGTGGTCGGCGAGCCAGGGCTGGATTCGCACCGACAGCCGGCCGCTGAGCAGGATCTCGCCGGTTTCGGCGACCTCCGCCGCCGCGCTCAGCAGGGGGTGGCGGGTGACGTCCAGACCCGCCGCGGCCAGGTCCTCGCCACCGCCGGCGGCCGGCGTCGCCCAGTAGTGCCGGCGCTGGAAGGCATAGGTCGGCAGGTCGATCCGGCGGGCGCCGGTGCGGGCGAAGATGGCCGGCCAGTTCACGGGCTGTCCACCCGCCCACGCCTCGCCCAGGGAGAGCAGCAGGCTGCTCGGGCCGTCGCGGTCGCGGCGCAGGGTGCCGAGCACCGCACCGTGACGGCCGGCGTCCTCCAGTGTCTCGGCGATGCTGACCTTGAGCACCGGGTGGGGGCTGACCTCGATGAACGTGGTGTAGCCCCGCTCCGACAGTGCCCGCACGGCGCCCTCGAAGCCGACGGTGCGGCGCAGGTTGGCGTACCAGTAGGCGCCGTTCATGGTGGCGGTGTCCAGCCACTGTCCCGTCACCGTCGAGAAGAACGGCACCTCGCCGGTGACCGCCGTGATCGTGCCGAGTTCGCGCAGCAGCCTGGCCTCGATGCGTTCGACCTGCGCCGAGTGCGACGCGTAGTCGACGTCCACCCGGCGGGCGCGGATGCCTTGGGCCTCGCACACGGCCAGCAGCTCGCCGATCGCGTCGGCGCCGCCGGAGACGACCACGGCCGACGACCCGTTGCGGGCGGCCATCGACAGCCGGTCCCCCCACGGTTCGATGAGCTGCTCGACCTGCGGCGCCGGCCGCGCGATCGACACCATCCCGCCGCTGCCGACGATCTCGGCGAGCGCGCCCGAGCGCAGCGCGACCACCCGGGCACCTTCCTCGAGCGACAGGCCGCCGGCCACGACGGCAGCGGCGATCTCGCCCTGGGAATGGCCCACGACCGCGTCGGGCTCCACGCCGTAGGACCGCCAGAGCGCGGCGAGCGAGACCATCACCGCGAAGAGCACCGGCTGGACCACGTCCACCCGGTCGAGCGGCTGGGCCGAGCGCACGACCTCCAGCAGCGACCAGTCGACGTAGGGCGCCAGCGCCCGGTCGCACTCCGTCATCCGCTGCGCGAAGACGGGTGACTCCGTCAGCAGGTCACGGGTCATGCCGACCCACTGCGAGCCCTGCCCGGGGAAGACGAAGACGGTCCGGCTCTCCGCGTCCTGCACACCGCGGACGGCGTACGGCGTGCTGGTGCCCTCCGCCACGGCGCACAGCGCCGCGTGGAGTTCGTCGCCGTCGCCGACGAGCACGCAGCGGTGCTCGAACGCGGTCCGGCCGGCGAGTGAGAGACCCACATCCGCCGGGTCCGCGTCGCCGGCCTGGTCCAGGTGGGCACGCAGCCGCGCCGCCTGGTCCCGCACCGCCGCGGCGGTGCGCGCCGACAGCACCCACGGCAGCGGCCGTGCGGGCTGCGGCGCGACCGGCTCCCGGGGCCGGTCCGGCTCGATGGCCTGTTCCAGGATCGCGTGGGCGTTCGTCCCGCTCAGGCCGAAGGAGGAGACACCGGCCCGGCGGACCCGGCCACTGTCGGGCCAAGGCACCAGGCTGGTCACGAGCCGCAGGGCGCCCCGGTTCCAGTCGACGTGGGTGGTCGGTTCATCGACGTGCAGCGTCGGCGGAATCTGGCCGTGGCGCAACGCCAGGACCATCTTGATCACTCCCGCGACGCCCGAGGTGGCCTGGGTGTGGCCGATGTTGGACTTGAGCGAGCCGATCAGCGCCGGGCGGTCGGCCGGACGGTCCTGCCCGTACGTGGCCAGCAACGCCTGCGCCTCGATCGGGTCGCCGAGCGTGGTGCCGGTACCGTGCGCCTCCACCACGTCGACGTCCGCGGCGGACAGGCCGGCGTTGGCCAGCGCCGCCCGGATCACCCGCTGCTGCGACGGCCCGTTCGGCGCGGAGAGGCCGTTGCTGGCCCCGTCCTGGTTGATGGCCGAACCTCGCAGCACGGCCAGCACCGGATGACCGTTGCGCCGCGCGTCGCTGAGCCGCTCGACCACGAGCACGCCGACGCCCTCGCCCATGCCCATACCGTCGGCGGTGTCGGCGAACGCCTTGCACCGGCCGTCGGCGGCGAGGCCCCGCTGCCGCGAGAAGCTGATGATCGCACCGGGCGTGGACATGACCGCGACACCGCCGACCAGCGCGAGCGAGCAGTCACCGTCACGCAGCGCGCCGGCCGCGGTGTGCAGCGCGACCAGCGAGGACGAGCAGGCGGTGTCAACGGTGATCGCCGGGCCCTCGAAACCGAACGTGTACGCGACCCGGCCGGAGACGACGCTCGCGGCGCTACCGGTGAGCAGGTGCCCCTCGCCTTCCCCGGACCGGGCGACAGCCGAGGCGTAGTCGCCGTAGTTGACGCCGACGTAGACGCCCGTACGCGACCCGCGCAGCGCCTCCGGTTCCAGCCCGGCGCGCTCCAGCGCCTCCCAGGCGGTCTCCAGCAGCAGCCGCTGCTGCGGGTCCATCGCGATGGCCTCCCGCGGCGAGACCCCGAAGAAGCCGGCGTCGAACTCGCCGGCGTCGTGCAGGAATCCGCCCTCGCGGGTGGTGGAGGTGCCGGGGTGGTCCGGGTCGGGGTCGTACAGCTCGTCCACCGGCCAGCCCCGGTCGGTGGGGAAGCCGGTGACGGCGTCGCGGCCGTCCAGCAGCAGCTGCCAGAGCTTCTCCGGGGTGTCGATCCCGCCGGGCAGCCGGCATCCGATCGCGACGATGGCGATCAGGTCGTCCTCGGGCGTGGCGGACTTGGGCGCCGCGACCGGTGCCGCGGCCGCCGCGGCGGGCTCGCCGAGCAGCTCGGCGGTGATGTACGCGGCGAGCGCGTTCGAGGAGGGGTGGTCGAAGACGAGGGAGGAGGGCAGCCGCAGCCCGGTCGCGGCGTTGAGGCGGTTGCGCAGCTCGACGGCCGTCAACGAGGCGAAACCGAGATCCTGGAACGCCTTGCCCGGTGGCACCGCCTGCGGGGAGTCGTGGCCCAGGACCGTGGCGGCCTGGGTGCGGACCAGGTCGAGCACGGTACGGGTGCGCTCGGCGGCCGGCAGCCGGGCCAGCCGCCGGCGCAGCTGCGCCGCCGCCGGGGTCTGCGTCCCCGCCGCGTCGTCGCCCTCGATGGCGGCGCGGGCCTCGGGCAGGGCTCGCAGCAGAGCGCTGGGCCGGCTCGACGCGAACACCGCGGCGAACCGCTCCCAGTCGACGTCGGCGACCGCGACGACGGTCTCGTCGTCGTCGAGGACCTGCTGCAGGGCGGCGACGGCCACATCGGGATCGATGCGTCCCAGGCCGTGCTCGTCCAGATTGAACAGATCGGCGCTGTCCCCCGCGATCGGGGGCTGCCCGGGATCGGCCGCCTGCCAGACGCCCCAGTCGACCGTCGTCGCGGTCAGTCCCCGGGCACGACGGTGCTGGGCCAGCGCGTCCAGATAGGCGTTGCCGGCGGCGTACGCGCCGTGGTCGCCGCTGCCCCACACGCCGGCGATCGACGAGAACAGGACGAAGGCGTCGAGCTCCCGGTCGAGCAGGGCGTCGAGGTGCTCGGCGCCGACCGCCTTGGCCGCGACCACACCGGCGAACGCCTCCATCGGGGTGGCCTCCAGTGAGGCGAGCGCGATGAACGCGGCGGCGTGCACGACCGCGGTGACCGGGCTGCCCTGCTCGTCCAGGTCGGTGAGCAGGCGCTCGACCTGGTCGCGGTCGGTGAGGTCACAGACGGGCGTGCTGAGCCGGGTGCCGTACCCGGCCAGATCCGCCCGCAGCCGCTCGGCACCCGGGGCTGCCGGGCCACGACGACCGGGTAGGACCAGGTGCTCGGCCCCGCCGCGGGCCAGCCAGCGGGCGATGTGCGGTCCGATCGCCCCGGTACCGCCGGTGAGCAGGACCGTGCCGCGCGGCCGCCACGACCGGGGGTTGGCTCGCGCCGGGCGGGGGGCGTGGACGAGCCGCCGGGCGAACAGTCCCGCCGGGCGGATCGAGAGCTGGTCTTCGCCCGCGGCGTCGCCCGCGCCGCTCAGCGCCGCGCCGAGCCGGTGCCGGACGCGGTCGCTCGGCTCCGCGGGCAGGTCGAGCAGGCCACCCCAGAGCCGCGGGTGCTCCAGTGCGGCCACCATGCCGGTGCCCCAGACAAGCGCCTGGCGGGGTGCGGTGAGCGGGTCGGTGTCGCCGGTCGAGACAGCACCGGTGGTGAGGCACCACAGCGGGGCGGTGCAGCTGGCATCAGCCAGTGCCTGCACCAGGGCGAGCGTGAGCGCGGCGCCCACGGGCAGCGCCGGGTGGGCCGGATGCGGCCGCTCGGCGAGGGCCAGGAGGGACACCACCCCGGCCGGCTCGTCCGCGCCTGCGGAACCAAAAACGCCGGCGGAACCGAGGGTGCCGGCAAGCCGGCCGCGGTCCACGTCATCGTCGGCGAGCTCGACGGTGACGACGTCAGCGCCGAGATCACCGAGCGCCTGGGCGGTCCACCGGGCGTACGGGAGGTCGCGGCCGCCGGGTGGCAGTACGAGAAGCCACCGGCCAGCGAGCGCGACGGCCGCCGGGTCGGCGAGCCGGCGCCAGGCGATGCGATAGCGCATGGCGTCGAACGCCGAACGCTCCCGGTGCCGCCGATGCCAGGCGCTCAGCCCCGGCAGCACCAGGCCGAGGGGCTCGGCGTCGACGGCGAGCGCGCCGGCCAGCTCGGTCGCGTCCCCGCGGCCGACGAGATCCCAGAACTCGCTGTCGGCGACGGTCCCGTCCGGACCCGGCGCCGTGCGATCGGCGGGGTCGCCCCAGAAGCGGCGCTCCTGGAACGGGTACGTGGGCAGGTCGACGCGGCGGGCGCCGGGGAAAGCGGTGGACCAGTTCACGGCCACGCCGCGCACCCAGAGCTCGGCCGCGCAGGTCAGCGCCTGCCGCAGGCCGCCCTCGTCGCGCCGCAGCGTGCCGGCGACCACCGCGTCGCCAAGGCCCGCGGCCTCGACGGTCTCCTGCACGGGCACGGTCAGCACCGGGTGCGGCGAGACCTCGACGAACACGTCGTGGCCCTGGCGTGCCAGTTCCCGCACGGCGTCCTCGAAGCGCACCGTGCCGCGCAGATTGCGGTACCAGTAGTCGGCGTCCATCGTGGCGGTGTCGAGCCAGTCGCCGGTGAGCGTGGAGAACAGCGGCGTGCCGCCGGTCCGGGGGCTGATGCCGGCGAGGCTCGAGCGCAGCTCGTCCCGGATCTGTTCGACCTGCGCCGAGTGCGACGCGTAGTCGACCGGCAGCGACCTGGCGCGCAGCCCCCGCTCGGTGCAGTGGGCGACCAGCTCGGCGAGGGCGTCCGGGGCGCCGCTGACGACGACGGCGGCGGGGCCGTTCACGGCCGCCACCGAGATGTGATCCGCCCAGGGCGCGATCTCGGCCCGTGCGCGGTCGTGGGAGAGCGCCAGGGACACCATGCCGCCGCGGCCGGCCAGCGCGGCGATGGCCCGGCTGCGCAGTGCCACGACCTTCGCGCCGTCGGCCAGCGACAGCCCGCCCGCCACCACGGCGGCGGCGATCTCGCCCTGGCTGTGGCCGACGACCGCGTCCGGCTCGACTCCCCAGGATCGCCACAGCGCGGCGAGCGACACCATCATCGCGAACAGCGCGGGCTGAACGACGTCGACCCGCTCCAGCGACGACGCGCCGGGCGCACCACGCAGCACATCGGTCAGCGACCAGTCCACCAGAGCGCGCAGGGCCTGCTCGCACTCCTCGACCGAGGCGGCGAAGACCGGCGACTCGGCGAGGAGCTCGCGGGCCATCCCCGCCCATTGCGCGCCCTGTCCCGGGAAGACGAGCACCGTCCTGCCGGCTCCCGATTCCGTGTCCCCGGTGACCACCCCGGGCGTCGCCGGGTCGGCGCGGGCAACCGCGCCGAGGCCGTCGAGCAGTTCGGCACGGTCCGCGGCGAGGACCACGGCGCGGTGCTCGAACGCCGTCCGAGTGGTGGCCAGCGAGAATCCGACATCGCGGAGATCGGCGGCGGGGTCGGCGGACAACCGGCCCGTGATCCGCACCGCCTGGTCGCGCAGCGCGCCCGGGGTGCGCCCGGCGAGGACGTACGGCGCGACCGGCGCACGCGGCGTGCCTGGCTGGTCGGGCGCCGGCTCGGCTGCGTCGGCAGTGGGTGCCTGTTCGAGGATGATGTGCGCGTTGGTGCCGCTCATACCGAACGCCGACACGCCCGCCCGCCGCGGCCGCCCGGTTGACGGCCACGGGCGGTTCCCGGTCAGCAGCTCGACGGCACCGGCGGACCAGTCGACGTGCGGTGTGGGCTCGGTGACGTGCAACGTCCGCGGCAGGGTGCCGTGGTTGAGCGCGAGCACGGTCTTGATGACGCCGGCCACCCCGGCCGCCGACTGGGTGTGCCCGATGTTCGACTTGACGGAGCCCAGCCAGAGCGGCCGGTCCGCCGGGCGGTCCTGGCCGTACGTGGCGAGCAGCGCGTCGGCCTCGATCGGGTCGCCGAGCGTGGTGCCGGTCCCGTGTGCCTCGACCGCGTCCACGTCGGCGGCGGCGAGCCCGGCGTCGGCGAGCGCCACCTGGATGAGGCGCTGCTGGGAAGGGCCGTTCGGGGCGGTCAGGCCGTTGCTGGCGCCGTCCTGGTTGATGGCGGAGCCACGGATCACCGCCAGCACCGGGTGTCCGTTGCGCAGCGCGTCGGAGAGGCGTTCGAGCAGGACGACGCCGACCCCCTCGCCCCAGCCGGTGCCGTCCGCCGAAGCCGAGAACGCCTTGCACCGGCCGTCGGAGGACATCGCGCCCTGCCGGCTGAACTCCGCGAAGACCAGCGGCAGGGACATCAGCGCCACGCCGCCGGCCAGCGCCAGGGAGCAGTCCCCCTTGCGCAGCGCGTTCGTGGCCAGGTGCATCGCGACCAGCGCGGAGGAGCAGGCGGTGTCCACGGTGACCGCCGGGCCCTCCAGCCCGAGCGTGTAGGACACCCGCCCGGACAGCACGCTCAACGAGCTCCCGGTGACGATGAAGTTCCGTACGGCGTCCGGCGCCTCCAGGCTCGCCTGGGCGTATCCCTGATCGACGGCCCCGGTGAACACCCCGGTCGAGCTACCGCGCAGCGAGGCGGGGTCGATGCCGGCCCGCTCGATGGCCTCCCACACCGTGGTCAGCAACAGCCGCTGCTGCGGGTCCATCGCACTCGCCTCGTGTGGCGACACGGCGAAGAACCCCGGATCGAAGTCGGCGATCCCGTCGATGAACGCGCCCTGGCACGGCACGTCGCTCGCGTTGAGTTGCGCGATGTCCCAGCCGCGGTCCTCGGGCACGGGGGTCACCGCGTCCCGGCCCTGCACCACCAGGTCCCACAGCTGCTCAGGCGTGCGTACACCGCCGGGGAAGCGGCAGCTCATCGACACGATCGCGATCGGCTCGTGCGCCGCGGCCTCGGCCTCGGCGAGCTGCCGGCGGGTGCGCTGCAGGTCGATCGTGACGCGGTTGAGATACTCGCGGAGCTTCTGCTCGCTCACTGTGCTCCCACGCTTTCGTTCGGGACCGAAGCAGTCCGCCCGGGTATCGCTGGCCTCATGACAGGCCCAGTTCCTGATCGATGAGGTCGAACAGCTCGTCGTTGGTCGCGGACTCGATGGCCTGCTTCGACCCCGTGCCGGCCTCGGTCCCGCCCGCCTCGCCGAGCGACTCGACCTTCGACAGCGCACGGCGCAACCGCGCGGCCGCGTCGGGTGGCAGCGCCGAGTCCGTCCCGCCGCCCGGCGCCATGGCGTCGATGAGGGATTCGAGCCGGCTCAGCTCGGCGAGCAGCGCGGATGTGGGCGGCGCTACCGGCTCGGCGGGGGTGATCTTGGTGAGGATGTGCTGCGTCAGCGCCTCGGGCGTGGGGTGGTCGAAGATGAGCGCGGCCGGCAGCCGCACCCCGACGGCGCTCGCCAGCCGGTTGCGCAGTTCGACGCCGGTCAGCGAGTCGAAGCCGAGCTCCTTGAACGGCCGCGTGGGACGGATCAGCTCCGGCGACTCGTGGCCGAGCACCACCGCCGCATTGCCGCGGACCAGTTCCAGCAGGACCCGGTGCGCCTCGGCCGCGGAGAGCCCGGCGAGCCGGCCGGCGGACGAGGGGCCGAGCTCGCCGCCGGCCCGCGCCCGCCGCAGTGCCTGCCGGGGCCTGCGTACGAGGCCGCTCAGCACGGACGGGACCTGGCTGCCGGACAGCGCGGCCGGATCGAGCCGCGCGGCGAACACGTACGGCCTGGCCGAGCGCCACGCCGCGTCGAACAGCGCCAGGCCTTCCGCCGAGGTCAGCGCGCCAATCCCGGTGCGAGACATCCGCCCCACCTCGGTGTCCGCCACCGCCGCCGTCAGCTCGCTGCGCTCCTGCCAGAGTCCCCAGCCGATGGAGACACCCGGCAGCCCCAGGGCACGCCGCCCGGCGGCGAGGGCGTCCAGCGCGGCGTTGGCGGCGGCGTAATTCGCCTGGCCCGCCCCGCCGAGCAGGGCCGCGCCCGAGGAGAAGAGCACGAAGGCCGACAGGTCGCGCTCGCGGGTCAGCTCGTGCAGGGCGATCGCGGCGTCCACCTTGGGCCGCAGCACCCGCTCCACCTGCTCCGCGGTGAGCGAGCCGAGGACGCCGTCGGCCAGTGCGCCGGCGGCGTGCACGACAGCCGTGAGCGGCCGGTCGGGCGGTATCGAGGCCAGGGCCTCGGCCAGGGCACGGCGGTCGGCCACGTCGCAGGCGACGGCCGTTGCGTGGGCGCCCAGCCCGGCGAGGTCGTCGAGCAGCGCGGCCACGTCCGGCGCCTGCGCTCCGCGACGGCTGAGCAGCAGCAGGTGTCGTACGCCGTGCTCGACGGCCAGGTGCCGGGCCACGAGCCGGCCGAGCGTACCCGTGCCGCCGGTGATCAGCACCGTGCCCGCCGGATCCACCGGCGTGGGCATGACCAGCACGTTCTTGCCGATGTGGCG
Organism: Dactylosporangium sp. NPDC051484; assembly: GCF_040689395.1. Lineage (NCBI taxonomy): Bacteria > Bacillati > Actinomycetota > Actinomycetes > Micromonosporales > Micromonosporaceae > Dactylosporangium > Dactylosporangium sp. NPDC051484. The sequence continues at coordinate 143,115 of NZ_JBFAZX010000016.1, forward strand.
GGCCTTGCCGAGGTGGCGGAACGCCTCCGGAGCCCGCCGGACGTCCCAGCAGGTCAGCGGCAACGGGGACAGCACGCCACGCTCGAAGAGCGACAGCACCTCGGCGAGCATCTCGCCGATGCGCCGGGGACCGGCCTGGATGAGGTCGAACGCCTGGTAGCGAACGCCCGGGTGCTCGCGCGCGACCTCCTCGGCGGAGCGCACGTCGGTCTTGCCCATCTCCACGAAGCTGCCGCCCCGGGGCAGCAGGTCCAGCGAGGCGTCGACGAACTCCCTGGCCAGGCAGTCCAGGACGACGTCCACGCCGCGACCCCCGGTGGTGGCCCGGAAGCGCTCGGCGAACTCGAGCGTCCGCGTGGAGCCGATGTGCGCGTCGTCGAGGCCCGCGGCCCGCAGTACGTTCCACTTCGGGGGGCTGGCGGTGCCGAAGACCTCAGCCCCGGCGTGCCGGGCGAGTTGCACCGCGGCCATCCCGACGCCGCCGGTGGCGGCGTGCACCAGCACCGACTGGCCGGGCCGAAGGCCACCGAGGTCGAACATGCCGTAGTACGCGGTGAGGAAGGCGATCGGCACGGACGCGGCCTGGGCGAACGACCAGCCCGCCGGGACACGGGCCACCGTGGCGCGCTCCGCGACGACGACCGGACCGAACGCCCCGCCGAACACGCCCATCACGCGGTCACCGGGGACCAGGTCCGTCACGCCGGTCCCGACCTCCAGCACGACGCCGGCGCCCTCGCTGCCCAACGTGGGCTGTTCGGGGTCCAGGCCGAGGGAGACCACGACGTCGTGGAAGTTCAGGCCGGCGGCTCGCACGGCGATGCGTACCTGCCGCGCGCCGAGGGGTGCGAGCGCCTCAGGAGCGGGGACCAGCGCGAGCCCGTCGACCGGGTTCTCACCGGCGAACCCGAGCCGCCAGGCGGTGTCGTCCGGCGGGATGAGCTCGTCTCGGCCGGCGGCGACCAGGCGAGGGACGAACAGCTCGCCGCGTCGCGCGGCCCACTGGGTCTGCCCCTCGTCCGCGGCGGGCACCGCGGCCATCAACGCACGCAGCGACGCGGGATCGTCGTCGAGGTCGGCGAGCACGAACCGGCCCGGGTTCTCGGTCTGCGCGGTCCGTACCAGGCCCCAGACGCCCGAGGCGGCCCAGTCCTCAGCCCGGTCGCCGGGTCCGGTACGGATCGCGCCCCGGGTGAGGACCACGAGCGTGGACTCCGCGAGGCGCTCGTCGGCCAGCCAGTCCTGCGCCAAGGTGAGCGCGCGCAGCGTGGCGCTGCGCAGCCGGTCCTCGGGGGCCACGTCGGCGCCGGACACGTCGGCGAGCACGAAGGCCGGCACCTCCCCGGCGGCGAGCGTGGCGGGATCGGGCCACGCCGGCACGGCCGGCAGCGCGTCACGGAAGGCGGCGCCGAGCATTGCCCATGTACCGGTGACGGCGGCGGCGCCGGGCGCGGCGGCGGGCGTCCACTCCAGGTGCAGCAGGCGTTCGTCGCCACCGGCGGCCGCGCGCAGCCCGTCCGCCGGCAAGGGACGCAGCACGAGCGAGCCCACGCTCAGCACGAGCCGTCCGGTGAGGTCCCGCGCCTCCAGCGACACCTCCTGCGCGCCGTGGGCGGTGACGCGGACCCGCAGTGCGCCGGCGCCGGCGGCGTGGGCGGTGACACCGGTCCACGAGAACGGCAGGCGGGCCACGTCGTCACGATCCGCGAGCAGCGCCGAGGCCTGCAGGGCGCCGTCGAGCAGGGCCGGATGCAGCAGGTACTCCTCGCCGTCGCGCGGCTGCGGGAGGGCCACCTCGGCGAAGATCTCGTCACCGCTACGCCAGGCGGCCCGCACGCCCTGGAAGGTCGGCCCGTAGCGGTATCCGGCCGAGGCGAACCTCTCGTAGAGGGCGGAGATCTCGACGGGCTCGGCGCCGGCCGGTGGCCAGGCCACGACGGCGTCCTCGGGCGCGTCGTCGCTCGGGGCCAGCGCGCCGACGGCGTACACCGTCCATGCGGCGGCGTCCTGGTCGGGCCGGCTGTGGACGCTCACCGAGCGCCGGCCGTCCTGCGCCGGCGGGCCGACGCGCACCTGCAACCGCAGGGAGCCTCGCTCGGGCACCGTCAACGGAGCCTGCAGCGTGAGCTCGTCGACGAGTCCGCAGCCCACCTCGTCGGCCGCACGCAGCGCGAGCTCGAGCAGGGCCGTGCCGGGCAGCACCGTCACGCCGGACACCGAGTGCTCGGCCAGCCAGGGCGTCGTGCCGCTCGACAGCCGTCCGGTGAGCACATGCTCGCCGGAGTCGGCCAGCTCCACGGCGGCGCCGACCAACGGATGACCGGTGGCGCCGAGACCGGCGGCGCCCACGTCCGCCGGCCGGTGCGTGGCGTCAAGCCAGTAGCGGGTGCGCTCGAACGGGTATGTGGGCAGATCGGTCCGGCGGGCGCCGGTACCGGCGAACACGGCGTTCCAGTCCAGGTTGACGCCGCCCGCGTGGGCCTCGCCCAGCGACAGCAGCAGCCGGGCGGGCCCGCCCTCGCCGCGGCGCAGCGAGCCGGTGACGACGATCGGCGCCGGGCTGTACTCGAGCGCCTCACCGATCCCGGCGGTCAGCACAGGATGCGGGCTGACCTCGACGAAGGCGGTGAAGCCGGCCTCCGCGAGCGCCCGGACAGCGGGTTCGAACCGGACGGTCCCGCGCAGATTGCGGTACCAGTACTCGGGTGTGAGCTCGGGCCCGTCGAGCCATGCGGAGTCCAGTGTGGAGTACATCGAGACCTGGGCGTTCCCGGCGCTCACGCCCGCGAGCGCTTCGATCAGCTCGTCCCGGATGGCCTCCACGTGCGCGGAGTGCGAGGCGTAGTCGACCTCGATGCGCCGGGCGCGGACTCCGTCTCGCTCACAGGAGGCGAGCAGTTCCGCCACGGCGGCGGGTTCGCCGGCCACGACGGTGGCCCGGGGCCCGTTGATCGCGGCGATGGCGAGGCCGCCCGCACGACCGTCCAGGCGAGCCTCGACCTCGTCGGCGGGCAGGGCGAGCGAGGCCATGGCCCCCCGGCCGGCGATGGCGCGCAGCAACCGGCTGCGCAGGGCGACGACCTTGGCGCCGTCCTCGAGCGACAGCGCCCCGGCCACCACCGCGGCAGCGATCTCGCCCTGCGAGTGGCCGATGACCGCGTCGGGCTCGACACCGTAGGAACGCCAGGTCGCGGCCAGCGAGACCATGACGGCGAACAGCGCGGGCTGTACCCGGTCCACCGACTCCAAAGCGGTCGGGTCCTTCAGGACGTCGACGAGCGACACGTCGAGGTACGGCGCGAGCGCACGCTCGCAGGCGGCCATCGTGTCGGCGAACACTGGGTTCGCGTCGAGTAGTTCCAGGGCCATGCCGGCCCACTGGGCGCCCTGGCCGGGGAACACGAACACCGTGCGGCCGGCGGATCCCGCGACGCCCTGCGCCGTGGTGGCGGTGGGCGTACCGGCGGCGAGGGCACGCAGCCCCTCGGTCAGCTCCTCGCGGTCGCCGACCAGCACCGCGCGGTGCGAGTGGCGGGCGCGGGTGACGGCGAGGGACAGCCCGACGTCGCCGGGACGCAGCTCGGGATTCGTCTCGATGTGCCGGACGAGCCGTGCGGCCTGGGCGCGCAGCGCGCCGGAGCTGCGGGCGGACAGTACCCAGGCCAGCGGCGGCTCAACGGCGGTCGCGGGGAGCTGCGCGGGCGTCGGTTCGGGTGCCTGCTCCAGCACCACATGAGCATTCGTCCCACTCACACCGAACGCCGACACACCAGCCCGACGCACACCCGACC
>NZ_JBFAZX010000017.1:0-97844 GCF_040689395.1 Dactylosporangium sp. NPDC051484
GCCCGACAGCTACGACCTGCGGCGCATACCGGTGCGCGACCCGGCACCGATCTACCCGATGTCACTGATCTGGCGCGAGGACAACCCGCATCCCGGGCTCCGCGAACTTCGCGACCACCTCAGCTCCAGACGAGTGGACACACCCGGCGAGAAGGTGTGGATGCCGAACTGGGCGATCGGCGGCCCGGGCAGGTCAACGCTCGCCGGGCGCGCTACCGGGCGCTGAGCGCGAGGCTGTCCAGGCGGCGGCCGGTGGTGGCGTCGACGATGGCCGTGATCACGGCGGCCTTGGTCGCCTTGGCCGGGGCGGCCACGCTCAGCGCCTTGGCCAGCTCGCGGAGCTGGGCGACCGTCAGTTTGAGGTCGTTGAGGTACTGCGCGGCGGCCTGCCGGGTGCCGAGCCCGGCCAGCATCGCCTCGATCTCGCTCGCCGGGCGGGACGGCGCGGCGGGTGCGGCCTTCGCCGGGCGGGCCGGGTTTGCTGAGCGGCCGCCCTTGGGCACCAGCTCCAGCTTCGCGGCGCCGGAGGCCAGGTCGGCCAGCTGGTCGGCGGGGAGGGTCTTCACGAACGCGGCCACGCGCAGGAGCACCTCGTGGGCGAGGTCGGCCGGGTCGGTCATCGGGGGCTTCTCCCTCAGGTTCGCGTGCGTGCCAGGAACTCGCTGGTGAGCTGCTGCAACTCGTATCGTAGGTTCTCGATCGCGGCGCTGCCCGGCGGTGCCAGCACCGCTGGCACGGAGCGGTTGCCGGCCTCGGTGACCGCGCTCTTATTGTCGCGGATCGTCTGGTCGAACACCGGCATCTCGATGCGCGTGGTCTCCTCGATCGAGCTGCGCTGGCTGGCCAGAGGGCCCGACGGGGTGTACTGCACCATCGTGTAGACCACGCCGGTGATCTCCGGGTTGATCGGGTGCTCGGCCACCGAGTTGTAGTCCTCCACCAGCTGCGACAGCCGGTTGCGCAGCAGGTCGATGCCCAGGGTGGACAGGTAGTCGGGGCGGGCGGGGACGATCACGTGGTCACTCGCGACCAGGGCGGTGCGGGTCACCAGGTTGAAGTTCGGCGGGCAGTCGATCAGCACCACGTCGTAGGCGTTGAACGGCTGCTCGGTCAGGGCGTCGGCGAGCAGGCGGTACACCTGCAGGTATCGCGGGCTGCTGCGCTGGAACCGGGCGCCGCCGAGGCCCGCGGCCAGATCGAGGTCGGCGTCGACCAGGCCCAGGTGCGAGGCGATCAGGTGCAGGTGGCCGCCCAGCGGCTGCACGACCGCATTGACCGTGTGCGGGGCCAGCACGTACCGGAACAGCGGCTCCGGGGTGCGGGTGACGACGAACGCCTCGAACCAGGACCGGATCGTCGGCTGCTCGGTGAAGTCGGCCGGCCGGTAGAACGAGTACGTGAGGCTGGCCTGCGGGTCCAGGTCGATGAGCAGCACCTTGCGGCCGCGGGCGGCGAGCTCTGCACCGAGGTTCGCGGTCACGGTGGTCTTGCCGACGCCGCCCTTGTAGTTGATCACGGAGACGACGCTCATCGGTGCAGCATGACATTCATCCCGGCCACTTGTCGCCGGGACTCTCCCCGTTATGGTGAATTTCTTCCTGTCATGTCTACTGGAGGGGCGTTCAGACGCCGCCGCACGGCCCGCGCTGTGAACGGATGTCACCGCCTAAGCGCGGTGGTGGCGGCCCTTCGGGCGCTCGCGGCCGGAGCGCTCGTCCAGCAGGGCCGCGGTGCGCTGCAGGACCTCGTCCCACATGGACGGCGGGGCGCCGCCGGTGATCATCGCGGTCATGTCCTCGGCCAGACGGTCGAGCAGGGACAGCTCGACCGTCGGGTCCGGGTCGGGCTCGACGATCGTGCGCTGGCGCGGGATGCGGTCCGTCACGTCGCCCGGTGACTCCAGCGGGAGCGTGTCGCCGCTGCTGACGATGTCGAGGTACCGGATGGTGCGGGTCAGCGCGACGAACAGCAACCGGTGCCCGCGCGGGTCCTCGGCGACGATCTCCTCGGGCTCGACCACGATCACCGCGTCGAACTCGAGGCCCTTCGCCTCCTGCGGCGAGACCAGGTTGAGGGCGCGGTCCAGCTCACCCTGATCGGCGCGGCCCCACGGCAGGTCGTTGGCGTGCAGGGCGAACTCGAGCTCGGCCCGGCACACGGCGGGGCAGACGATGCCGACGAAGCGGTGCGCCTCCAGATGGTCGCGGGCGATCTGAGCGGCCCGGCCGGCCCGCTCTCCGGGCTCGACGACGTGGATGCCGGGGCCGGCGGGGCCGTCACGCACGACCCGGATCGGCTCGACGCCGGGGGCGGCGATCGGCAGCAGCCTGGCGGCGAGCTCGTACACCTGCCGGGGCACCCGGTAGCCGAACCGCAGCCGCTCCACGACCCGCGGGAGCGTCTGCGGCAGGTGGTCGGTGACCTCCTCCCAGCGGTCGCGGGCCCACGCGCCGGTGGACTGGGCCAGGTCGCCGACGACGGTGAGGGAACCGTTGGCCGAGCGGCGGGCGATGGCGCGCAGCTGCATCGGCGAGAGGTCCTGGGCCTCGTCGACGACGATGTGGCGGTATCGCCCGGGGGTCCCGTTGAGCAGGTCGTCGACCTCGTCGAGCAGCGGCCCGTCGGCGTCGCTCCAGACCTGCTCGGAGAGGCGGTCGGCGCCCCGGCGGTACAGCAGCGCCACCTCCTCGTCGGTGAGCTCGCCGGCGGCCGCGGCGGCTAGCCGGGCCCGCGAGCCGAACAGGCCGCGCAGGAACGCCGCGGCGCTCTGCAGCGGCCACAGCCGCTCGAGGAGGTGCTCCACCGGGGGGAGCCGCTCGGCGTCGATCGGTCCGCCGCGCTCGCGCACCAGCTCGGCGAGGCGGGCGCGCAGCCGCTGGCGGCGCAGCGCGTAGGGGCCGCCGGCCTGCCGGGCGCCGGCCACCTCGGCGGCGACCTCGGGGCCGGTCAGGGTGAGGAAGCGGCCGTCGAAGAGCATCCGCTCGGCGGCCTCGGGCGCGCCGATGCGGGCCTCGAGCGCGCGGGCGAGCAGCCCCGCCATCCGGGCCTCGCCCTTGAGCCGGCGGGTGGCCTGGTCCTCCTGCCGGCCGCGCTGCACCGGCGGGCCGAGCGCGTCGATGTCGACCTGCTCGACGTCGGCGTCGCCGAGACTCGGCAGCACGGTGCGGATGTAGCGGGTGAACGCCGGGTGCGGCCCGACGACGAGCACGTCGCGGGGGCGCAGCCGCTCGCTGTGGTTGAACAGCAACCACGACACCCGGTGCAGGGCGACCGCGGTCTTGCCGGTGCCGGGACCGCCCTCGATGATCAGCAGCTGCTCGAGCGGAGCGCGGATGAGCCGGTGCTGGGCGGCCTGGATGGTGGCGACGATGTCGCGCATGGCGCCGGTGCGCTCGCGGTCGAGCTCGCCGAGCAGGGCCGCGTCGGGGCCGTCGAGGGCCTCGATCGCCTCGGCGAGCCGCTCGAAGAGCAGGTCCTCGAAGTCGACGATCCGGTTGCCGTCGCAGCTGTACGTGCGCTTGCGGGTCAGGCCACGCGGGTCCTCGGCCGAGGCCTGGTAATACAGCTCGCCGATCGGGGTCTTCCAGTTGACGACGAGGACCTGGCGCTGGTCGTCGAGGATCGTCTCGCGGCCGATGTAGTAGCGCTCATCGCCGGCCTGGTTGACGGCCTTGTCGACCCTGTCGACGCGGCCGAACGCGACCTCCTGCTCCGGCGGGGCGAGGGACTCGCGGCGGCCGCGGCGAAACCCCGACAGCCAGCGGCCGGTCCCGGCGTTGGTGGCGACGTCAGGGTTCTCACCCAGCTCGGCGCGAAGTCGCTCGCGGTGCTTGCGGGCGAGGTCGAAGTATTCCTGCTCGGCGGCGATCGCGGCTGCCTTGGACTCCACGGCTCTCCCTTTTCGCACGCTGCGTGGGGCCAACGCTACCTTGCGCCAGGAAGGGTGGTCGATCCCCTCAGGGCCGAATCACCCTCGGACGACGGGTGAATGGCAAGAGCGTGGGTAGCGCCTCACCCGTGGTCAGGCGGGTGGTCGTCAGAATGGCGTTTCCCGTGCTCCTGCTGTCGTTGCTCGGTGCGGCGTACGTCACCCCGGCACGGGCGGGCGGCACCGACGGCATCCAGGTGTCGGGCGGCCGGCTGGTCGAGGCGGGCGGGGAGCCCCTGGTGCTGCGGGGCGTCAACCACGGGTACGCGTTCGGCCACGGTCCGGCGTCGGTCTTCGACGACATCCAGGCCAGCGGGGCCAACGCGGTGCGGGTGGCGCTGTCCAGCGGGCGCGAGTGGCCGGCGACCCGGCCGGCCGAGGTGGCCTCGATCGTGGCGCGGTGCAAGGCGGCCCGGCTGATCTGTGTGCTCGACGTGCACGACACCATGGGATACGGCACCCAGCCCGGCGCCGCGACCATCGCCCAGGCCGTCGACTACTGGCTCACCCTGGGTGACGTGCTGCGCCACCAGGAGGCGTACGTGGTGCTGAACATCGCCAACGAGCCGTCCGGGCACGCGGTCGACGCCGACTGGGTGGGCAACACGAAGGCGGCGATCGTCCGGCTGCGCGCGGCCGGGCTCCCGCACGCGCTCATGGTCGACGCGCCGAACTGGGGCAACGACGCGTTCCGGGTGATGCACGACCACGCGGCCGAGGTCTTCGCCGCCGACCCGGCCCGCAACGTGGTCTTCGACGTGCACATGTACGGTCCGTTCGACACCGCCGCCAAGGTCTCCGGCTATCTGGACACGTTCGTCGCGCAGCGGCTGCCGATCGTCGTCGGGGAGTTCTCGCAGATCCACGAGTACGGCGACCCGGACGAGGACGCCATCATGGCGTACTGCCAGGAGCACGGCCTCGGCTACCTCGGCTGGTCGTGGAGCGGCAACAGCCCGCAGTACTCCTACCTGGACGTGGTCTCCGGCTACCGCCCGGGCCGGCTGACGCGATGGGGCCGGCGGCTGATCGACGGCCCGAACGGCCTGCGCGAGACGTCGAAGCCGGCGAGCGTCTACGGCCGCCTCTGGCTCGCGGCAGCCCGATAAGCGCGAACCGCCGGCAAACACCGCAACGCGGACGCAGCAACCGCGCAGCGTGCTGCGGGAGTGGCCGCGGAGCGGGCATGGGGGGTTCCGGGGTGGGACCCCCCGGCAGCGTCCGCGCGGAGTGCGCGCCAGGCTAGGAACTGTGCGCGCGCCAGGCTAGGAGCAGTCCATGAAAAGCTGTAGGTGTGACAGCGGCGGACTTCGACCGGTTCCCGGAGCTCCTGGCGGGCGCCAAGGGCTCGGAGCCCTCTGCGGGCTCGCTGGAGGCGAGCGTGCGCTCGATCGAGCGGGCCGCCGGCGCCCTGGCCACGGCCAGCGTCGCCCGCATGGACGAGACGCTGCCCTGGTTCCGTGAGCTGCCGGCCGACCAGCGCGCCTGGGTCATGCTGGTCGCCCAGGCGGGCGTGCGCTCGCTGGTGGAGTGGCTGCGCAACCGCGAGAAGGACGGCCCGGCGCCGCCGGACAACTCCGACGAGTTCTTCGACGCCGCGCCGCGCGCGCTGGCCCGCTCGATCAACCTCGCCCAGACGGTACAGCTGATCCGGGTCACCATCGAGGTCGTCGAGGAGCAACTGCCGCACCTGGCCGCGCCCGGGCAGGAGAATGCCATGCGGTGGGCGGTGCTGTACTACAGCCGGGAGGTCGCCTTCGGCGCCGCGCGCGTCTACGCCCGGGCGGCCGAGACCCGCGGCACCTGGGACGCCCGCCTGCAGGCCCTGCTGGTCGACGCGCTGCTGCGCGGCGACTCCTCCGACGAGCTGGCCAGCCGGGCGGCGGCGCTGGGCTGGGCCGACGCCCCGCCGGTCGCGGTGGCGGTGGGCCGCTCGCCGGGTGGGGAGGCCGCGGCGGTGCTGCACACGGTGTACCGCGCGGCCCGGCGCATCGGCGTGGAGATCCTCGGCGGCGTGCACGGCGACCGCCTGGTGGTGGTCCTGGGCGGGGCGGCGGACCCGATGGCCGCCACCGAGCGGCTGCTGGTCGGCTTCGGCGACGGTCCGGTCGTGGTCGGGCCGGCGGTACCGTCGCTGGACGAGGCGACCGAGTCCGCCCGCGCGGCCCTGGCCGGCTACCGGGCCGCGCCCGCCTGGCTGGCCGCGCCACGCCCGGTCGCCGCCGCCGACCTGCTGCCCGAGCGGGCCCTCGCGGGCGACGCCGACGCGCGGCGGATCCTGCGGCACGAGGTCTACGGCGCGCTGGTGCGGGCCGGTGGGGAGCTGCTGGAGACGCTCGACGCGTTCTTCGCGGGCGGCGGGGTGCTGGAGAGCGCGGCCCGGGGGCTGTTCGTGCATCCGAACACGGTGCGGTACCGGCTGCGGCGCATCGGCGAAGTGACCGGATTCACGCCGCTGGTGCCGCGGGACGCGTTCGCGCTGCGGATCGCGCTCACGATCGGCAGGCTGGATCCGTTCGCGCCGTCCCCCGGGCCGATCCCCCCGCCCTGATTGCCATTTCCTGGCGCCTGCCCCTCATTTGTCCCTTATTCTGCTTGCGCCACCTTGGTGACCGGGATCGCATCGCAGGTGAACAACGGAGTGCAGTGGGTAACACTGCGGATCTGTTGGCGCGACACCACGCGATCTTTTGTAGGCTTCCTACAAACGAGGTGGTTCACTTTGGTGTGTAGCGCTACCCGCGCGACTCTTGGGGATCCGGAAAAGTCATAGCCGTGCTCGCTGTACTCGCTCCAGGCCAAGGCTCTCAGAAGCCTGGTTTCCTGACGCCGTGGCTCGCGCTGCCCGGTGCCGAGGCGCGTCTGCGCTGGTGGTCGGCCCTGTCCGGGGTTGATCTCGTGCACCTGGGCACGGAGGCCGACGCCGAGGAGATCAAGGACACCGCGAAGACCCAGCCGCTGCTCGTGGCGGCCGCGCTGCTGACCGCCGAGCAGCTGCCGATGCACGACGCCGCAGTCGTCACCGGCCACAGCGTCGGCGAGCTGGCCGCGTCGGCCCTCGCCGGCGTGCTCAGCGCCGAGGCCGCGGTCACCCTCGCCGGGGTGCGGGGCCGCGAGATGGCCGACGCCTGCGCGCTCGAGCCGACCGGCATGAGCGCCGTGCTCGGCGGCGACCCCGACGAGGTGCTCGCCGCGATCGACGGCGCGGGGCTCTACCCGGCCAACCGCAACGGCGCCGGCCAGCTCGTCGCCGCCGGGGCGCTGAGCGGCCTCGAGAAGCTCGCCGCCGCACCGCCGGCCCGGACCCGGATCATCACGCTGAAGGTGGCCGGGGCGTTCCACACGCCGTACATGGCCCCCGCCGAGCAGGCGCTGGGCCGGATCGCGGCCGGCATCACCGCCGGGAGGCCGAGCAAGATCGTGCTGTCCAACCTGGACGGCACCGCGGTCGACCACGGACCCACCTTGCTGCTGCGCCTGGTGCGCCAGGTCACCGCCCCGGTGCGCTGGGACCTGTGCATGCAGACCCTCGCCGACCTCGGCGTCACCGCGATCGTCGAGCTGGCCCCGGCCGGCACGCTGGCCGGGCTGGCCAAGCGGACGTTCAAGGGCGTCGAGATCGTCACGGTCAACACCCCGGACGACCTGCCCGCGGCGCGCGACGCGATCGCGCGTCACGGCGTCGCGCCCACCCATGAGCCGCACCCGGAGTTCAGCGTCGTGGTGGCCGGCACCGCCGGCAGGTTCACCCCCGCCGCGGACCTCGCCGAGGGCGCCGACATCAGCAGCGGCCAGGTCATCGGGGCCGTCGCGACCCGGCAAGGCCCGGTCGAGGTCGCCGCGCACCGCGCCGGCGTGCTCACCGAGTGGCTCGCCCACCACGATGACCCGGTCGCCCCGGGCCAGCCGCTTGCCCGCATTGGAGGCCAGCTATGACCCCGGCTGCAGGATCGAGGATCCTCGCGTTCGGCCACTATCAGCCGTCCCAGGTGGTCACCAATGACGACCTGTCCAAGGTCATCGAAACCAATGACGAGTGGATCCGTGACCGGGTCGGCATCGCCGAGCGGCGCGTCGCCGGCAGTGAGTCGGTGGCCGACATGTCGATCGCCGCAGCCGGCAAGGCGCTCGCGGCCTCCGGACTCACCGCGGCCGACATCGACATGGTCATCGTGGCCACGTGCAGCTCGATCGACCGGTGCCCCAACGTGGCCACCCGGGTCGCGGCCAGGCTCGGCATCAACGCCCCGGCCGCTTACGACCTCAACACCGCCTGCTCCGGCTTCTGCTACGCGCTGGCCGGCGCCGACCACGCGATCCGCGCCGGCGCGGCACGCAACGCGCTGGTGATCGGTGCCGAGAAGCTCTCCGACCTCCTTGACTGGACCGACCGCACCACCGCCGTGCTTTTCGGCGACGGCGCGGGCGCGGCCGTGGTGACCGCGGTCGCCGAGGGCGAGCGGCCCGGCGTCGGCCCGGTCGTGTGGGGCTCCGCCCCCGAGCGGGGCGACGTGCTCAAGATCGAGGGCTGGCGGCCGTACATCAAGCAGGAGGGCCAGGCGGTGTTCCGCTGGGCCACGACCGCCATCGCCCCCTACGCCCAGGCCGCCCTCGACCGGGCCGGCGTGCAGGGCAAGGACATCGCTGCGTTCGTTGCCCACCAGGCCAACACCCGTATCATCGACGGGATCGTCAAGCGCCTCGACCTGCCCAACGCGATAGTCCTCAAGGACCTCGTCGAGTCGGGCAACACGTCGGCGGCGAGCATCCCGCTGGCCCTGTCCAAGGCCATCGAGCGGCGCGAGGTTCCCTCCGGCGCTCCGGTGCTGCTCTTCGGCTTCGGCGGCGGCCTGACGTACGCGGGCCAAGTCATCCACTGCCCGTAGCGGTCTGTTCATCTTCATCGACGAGCGCGTCAACCCTAGGAAGGAAAGCTCTATGTCCACCCGTGAAGAGATCGCCGAAGGTCTCGCCGAGATTCTCGAAGAGGTCGCCGGAGTCAACCCCGCCGACGTCGCCGAGGAGAAGTCGTTCACCGACGACCTGGACGTCGACTCGCTGTCCATGGTCGAGGTCGTCGTGGCGGCCGAGGAGAAGTTCGGCGTGAAGATCCCGGATGACGAGGTGCCCAACCTCAAGACCGTCGGCGACGCCGTCTCGTACATCGAGAAGTCGCAGGCCTGAAATCCGCCGCCGGGGTCCTGGGCAGGGCGCGGTCACCCCGGGACCTTGCCCAGGGCCCCGTCGTTAGGTCCGCTGTAAGGAGAGTTGTGCAGTGAGTGTTGAGGTCGTCGTCACCGGCATCGGGGCCACCACCCCGCTCGGCCCGGATGCCCCGTCCACCTGGGACGCCATGCTCGCCGGCAAGTCGGGGGTGTCGCCGCTGCTGCAGGACTGGGCCGCGCAGCTCACCGTGCGGATCGCCGCGCAGCTCGCCGTCGAGCCCACCGAGCAGATCGACCGGGTGCAGGCCCGCCGGCTGGACCGCAGCGAGATGACCGCGATCCTCGCCGCCCGCGAGGCCTGGGCCGACGCCGGCTCGCCGGAGGTGGACAAGGACCGGCTCGCCGTCAGCGTGGGCACCGGCATCGGCGGTGCTCAGACCCTGCTCAACCAGGACGACATCCTGGAGGCCAGCGGACCGCGCAAGGTCTCACCGCACACCGTGCCGATGCTGATGCCCAACGGGCCCGCCGCCTGGGTCGGCCTGGAGCTGGGCGCGCGAGCCGGCGTGCACTGCGTCGCGAGCGCGTGCGCCACCGGCGCCGAGGCGATCGCGCACGGGCTCGACCTGATCCGGCTCGGCCGCGCCGACGTCGTCGTCGCCGGCGGCACCGAGGCCGTGATCCACCCGCTGCCCATCGCCGGCTTCGCCTCGATGCGCGCCATGTCGGTGCGCAACGACGATCCGGAGCGCGCCTCCCGCCCGTGGGACAAGGGCCGCGACGGCTTCGTCCTCGGTGAGGGCGCCGGTGTCATCGTCCTGGAGCGGGCCGAGCACGCCCGGGCCCGCGGCGCGCGCATCTACGCCCGCCTCGCCGGCGCCGGTCTCAGCTCCGACGGGTACGACATCGTCCAGCCGCACCCCGAGGGCGACGGCGCGGTGCGGGCCATCGCGTTCGCGCTGCGCGACGCGGACATCGCGAAGGCCGACGTGGTGCACGTCAACGCCCACGCCACCTCCACCCCGGTCGGCGACCTGGCCGAGATCAAGGCCCTGCACCGGGCGCTCGGCGACCACCCCGTGCTCACCTCGACCAAGTCGATGACCGGGCACCTGCTCGGCGCGGCCGGCGCGGTGGAGTCGATCGCGACGATCCTCGCCGTCTACCACGGCGTGGTGCCGCCGACCATCAACCTCGACGACCCGGACGACGAGCTCGACCTGGACGTGGCCGCGCACAAGGCGCGCCACCTCGACATCCCGGCGGCGCTGAACAACTCCTTCGGGTTCGGCGGGCACAACGCGGCGCTGGTCTTCGCCCGCGCCTGAACCACCGCACGACGCGCAGGGACCGCTTGGCCGGCCCCTGCGCGTACGACTCGTCGATGCGGGAACGTCAGGCCTTCGCCAGCGCCGAGCAGCAGGTGTTGATCAGCAGGCGGGTGACGACGTACGGGTCGCAGTTCGCGTTCGGCCGGCGGTCCTCGATGTAGCCCTTACCGTCGCGCTCGACCTGCCACGGGATGCGCACCGACGCGCCACGGTTGGACACGCCGTAGCTGTACTCGCTCCACGGGGCGGTCTCGTGCATGCCGGTCAGGCGGTGCTCGATGCCCGCGCCGTAACCCGCGATGTGCTCGGCGACCTTGCCGTCCTTGCCCAGCGAGTCACACGCCGTGATGATCGCGTCGTAGTTGTCACGCATCGCGTTCGTCGAGAAGTTGGTGTGCGCGCCCGCGCCGTTCCAGTCGCCCTTCACCGGCTTCGGGTCCAGCGTCGCCGACACGCCGTAGTCTTCGGCGATGCGGTAGAGCAGCCAGCGGGCCACCCACAGCTCGTCAGCCACCTGCGGCGCGGCGACCGGTCCGATCTGGAACTCCCACTGACCCGGCATGACCTCGGCGTTGATGCCGGACAGGTGCAGGCCGGCCTGCAGGCACAGGTCCATGTGCTTCTCGACGACGTCACGGCCGAACACCTCGTCCGCGCCGACACCGCAGTAGTAGCCGCCCTGCGGGGCCGGGTAGCCGCCCCCCACCGGGAAGCCGTACGGGCGGCCGTCCTTGAAGAACGTGTACTCCTGCTCGATGCCGAAGATCGCCTCCTGGTCGGCGAACTTCTCCGCCGCCTCGGCGCACGCGCGACGGGTGTTGGTCGGGTGCGGCGCGCCGCTGATCAGCTCGACCTCGCACATCACCAGCACGTTGTCGCCGCCGCGGATCGGGTCCGGACAGGAGAACACCGGACGTAGCACACAGTCGGACTTGTCGCCGGGCGCCTGGTTCGTGCTCGAGCCGTCGAAGCCCCAGATCGGAAGCTCCGCGCCGTCCTCGACGATCTTCGTCTTGGAACGCAGCTTCGCGGTCGGCTTGGTGCCGTCGACCCAGATGTATTCAGCCTTGAACGGCATGGTGTTTCGCTCCTCGTCGCAGAACTTGCTGGGTGGCCCGACGACCCTGGCGGCGCGAAGCATGTTACCGACCAATGAACTTCTCGAACGACTTCGCGCGATGAGAGTCAAACCACTCCCGCGTTTAACACAACCGAAACGTCATTCGGCTTGAATCTTTCCAACCCTTATCTTTGTGGTACGCCGTCAATGCAACCCCTCCCCGTCGCTTTTGCCCTGGGGCCGGCCACCCGCGTTCGATCCGCGGTACACGAGCTGTCGGTTACCCGGTCGTCGGGGATCGAACCTGCCCGCTTTGGCTTCGCGTCCCGCGCTTCAGGAGCTCCGCCGGACAGCCGGGGTGGGGCTCGTCAGGCAGTGATCCGCGGGCGACCCGCTCGGTGGGTCACGAGACCGCTCGCATCGAGGTCATAGGTCGTCGCGCTGCCTGCGGTGAATTGGTCGTCCGCCACGACCGTGTCCGTCTACGAACATCCACAAAGTAGCCGAGGAATGGCATTCTGGAGAGATCCTCGCGCAGATTCCCGCGAACCCATTGTTCCAGTGCGGCCGAATCGACTCCAAGTGTGGCGGTCACGCGGTCAGCGGCGACGCGAGTGTCCGGACCTTTCACCTACCCGTTTTCTGAAGCTGGACGGATCGGCAACAACGTCTTGCTTCGCCCAGGCCGCGGGTAGGCTTCCGCGGCGGCGGCGAGTCGTGCGGCGTGTTCGCGTTGGCGCTGCCAATGCCCGTATAGCGCACCCTGCTGGGACAGGCGGTCTACCGCGCGGATCGTCTCAGGGTCGACGTCGCCGGGTGGCGCGTCGCGCCATGGGGTGCCGGGCAGCGGCATGAAGGTGTGGGCGTGGATGCGGGCGCCGAGCTCAGCAAGCTCGCGGGCGAGGCTGAGGGAGGCGTTGACGTCGTCCTGGTCCTCGCCGGGCATGCCGAAGATCATGTCGACGTTGATCCGGAAGCCCTCCTCGACGCCGAGCCGGGCGGCGCGCTTGACCTCCTCGACGCCGTGGCCGCGCTTCGCCGCGTCGAGGACTCGGTCGGAGCCGGACTGGGCGCCGACGATGATGTTGTTGTTCGAGCAGTACTTCTTGACCAGCCGCAGCGCCTCGCGGCTGACGTGCTCGGGGCGGATCTCGCTGGGGAACGAGCCGAAGAAGACCCGTCCATTCGGGCCGATGCCCTCTTTGCACGTCGCGAGCAGTTCCTCGACGGCGGCCAGGTTCGGCGACTCGTCCTGGCTGCCGTACGACAGCGCCGTCGGCGTGATGAACCGGACGTCCCGCAGGCCGTGCTCGCGCATCTGGTCGACGTGCCAGCGGACGTTCTCCACGCTGCGGTGCCGGAACCGTGCCGAGAACATGAAGGGGGTTTGGCAGAACCTGCACGAGAACGCACATCCTCGGGTGATCTCGAGCGCGTTGAACCGGTGCCACCGCAGTGAGAACCCGCGGAACGTGTCGAGGGGGAGGCGCTCCGGCCGCCCGGTCTTGACCACCTGGCCGGCGGCGTCGCGGTACGCCAGGCCCGTCACGCCGGTCGGGTCGCCGCCGGCGTCGACCAGCTTGAGCAGCGTGGTCTCGCCCTCGCCGATGGCCGCGACGTCCCAGCCGGCGTCCAGCGTCTGTACCGGTTCCGCGGTGGCGTGCACGCCGCCCGCGATGTGGAGCGCGCCGGGCGCGGCGGCCTTGATGGTGGTCAGTTCGGCGGCGAGTGCCTCGGCGTCGGGGGAGTAAAACGACCAGAGCACCAGCACCCGCTTGGCGCGGTTCAGCCCCGCCTCGATCTCGGTGATCGTCGCCTCGGGCGTCTCGGCGAAGACCACCTCGTACGAGGTCGCGGTCTCGTGTTCTTCGAGAGCGCCGAGCAGCACGTGGAAGCCGTAGGTGACGGCCTTGCGGTAGCGCAGCACCAAGACAAGGTCGGGGTTACTCACAGCGACATCCTGCCAGTACTGGCAGTCGGGGGTCGCCGTGGCAGCCCGTCGGCTCAGGCGACTGCGGCCTTGACGTCGTCGAGCTTCACCGCTGCCGTCGTCTTGGACACGAACGGCGGTTCGCCCGCGAACACGAGCTGCCCGGCGCTGCCGACCGTGGCGATCCCAGCGACGTAGAGGTCAGCGGCCTTCACCGGCAAGCTTGCCGGCTTGGGCGCCGCGAAGATCGCGAACGTAGTGTTGTCGAGCTCGGCCGGGCTCTTGAGTTTCGAGTCGGCCTTTTGCACGTTCGCCATTTTCTCGTGGGTGTACGCGACGCGGCCACCCTTCTTGTCCGCCTTGTTCCACTTGCCGCTCATGTAGACGATCGTCAGCGTGCCGCCCGGCTTGACGTCGCCTTTGATGACGCTGTCAACGTTGAAGGAGACGGTCCCGTAGATCTCTGGCCCTTCCCCGGCGATGTTTCCTTCGCCCTCGGGATCGACCGGCACCTCGTAGGCGGACTCGTTCACCGCGACCACCTTGCCCGTCGCGATGATCGGCCGCTGGGTCACGAAGTCCTTGAGGCTGTCGAACGGCACGGATGACACCTGATACGGGGCGACCCCAACGGCATCGTCGGCGCTTGCCGGACCCGCACATCCACTCAGCAGCACTACGGCCGCCGCGGCAATCCATTCGCGCACAGTGGCCTGCCAAAATCGGTATTCGCTGTTGATGTGGTGGAAGCTCAGTCTAGCCAGACCACGATTCCGGTCCAGCCGGTGAGCACGGCGGCGGCGCCGGCGCGGATGGCGGCGGAGCAGCGCTCGGCGGTGAACGAGGCGGCGTCGTACGTCGAGGACATGCCCAGGCCCTCGCCGCGGAACGAGGCGCCGGACCAGTCGACCGCGGTCACGTTGTGCGTGGGCTCGGCCAGCTCCGCGCCCACGACGAGGAACTGCTGCGACAGGTGATTCGCGCTGACCACGGTGAGCGGGTCGATGAGGTCGTTGCCGGCGCTGACGACGAGGTCCGGGTGCATGTCCATGGCCCGGACGATGCCGGCGACGAGGTCGTTGTGGTCGGCGACCACGGTCCGCAGGTCGACGCGCTCGGCGGTGGCCCAGTCCCGCACCGCCGTCACGAGGGCCCTGGTCGGGGCGTCGTCGCCCGCGGTCAGCAGCACCACGCGGTAGCCCTTCGACGGGTGCACCCCGTCCCAGGAGCCGGGCCGGGGCGTGATGGTCGACTCCGGGGACGGCGAGGCGGACGGGTCGATGAACCCCGGGCCGAGCGCCCCGACGGCGGTGGGCGCGGGGCGTGGCCGGGACCAGTCGTCCCCGCTGGAGCCGCAGCCGGTCACGAGTGCGGTGGCCAAAGCGAGTACGGCGACGGCCCGAAGCGTGGGGCGCAAGGCGATCGTCCTCTCCGATCGTCGTGTCCAGGGTGACGGGATGCATCTTCCGGCCTGGGCCGGGCCCGGGGGTACCGCTGCGAGAAGTTGTTCTTGAGCGGTTCGTCGGCGGGGCGGCTCGCGTTCACTCACGGCGTGCAACGTGCTCTGGCCAACCGAAGGAGCAGCATGTCGCAACGCGTCCTCGTCACCACCGCCGCGATCGTCGCGGCGGTGATCGCCGTGCTGAGCCCCGGCCCGGCGTTCGCGCACGGATTTTCCTCCACGGTGTACGTCCACGTCACCGCCGGTGAGCAGGGCCACGTCCGGACGGCGCTGGAGCTCGAGTACGACCTCCTCGTCGTCTCCGCCGCGGACCTCGAGCGCGAGGATGCGCTGTTCCGGGCGGGCAACGCCGCCTTCGAGGCGCAGGACACCGCCGGGCAGGCCGCGGCGCTCAACGCCCACGCGGATGCGGCGGCGCGCTACGTCACCGGGCGCTTCGCGGTCACCGCGGGCGGCCGGGCCTGCACGCCGGCGCGGATGGGCGACTTCACCATGGGCCGGCGGGAGGACGTGCCGTACGCGAGCCTGCTGCTGGACTGGTCGTGTCCCGGCGGCGAAGCGCACGAGGTGCGCACCGGGCTGTTCGCCGACGCCGAGGGCTACGTCAAGGGCGTCAAGACGATCGTCACGTACGACATCGACGGCCGCTCGGGCAGCGCCGCGCTGGACGCGGGGCGCCCGTCGTTCTCGACCGGCCAGGCGTGGTACGAGCGGTTCTGGGAGTTCTTCAGCCTCGGCGCCGAGCACCTGGTGACCGGCATCGACCACGTCCTGTTCCTGCTCGCGCTGATCGCCGGATCGCGGCGGCTGCGCGAGATCGTGCTGGCGGCCACGAGCTTCACCCTGGCGCACTCGGTGACGTTCATGCTCGCCGCGCTGGGCCTGGTCGACGTGCCCGCGCGGATCGTGGAGCCGGTCATCGCGCTGTCGATCGCCGTGGTGGCCGGTTGGCACCTGTGGCGGATCCGGCGCCACGGCGGGCACGCGAGCGATCTGCGCGACGACGGGCTGGACCGGTCGGGGTGGATCCGTCTCGGCGTCGTGTTCTGCTTCGGGCTCGTGCACGGCCTCGGCTTCGCGGGCGCGCTGGGCATCGACGAGGCGTGGTCGTGGACCCTGCTGTGGTCCCTGCTGGTGTTCAACGTCGGCATCGAGGTCGTGCAGCTGGGGATCATCGCCGTCGCCTTCCCGCTGCTGATCGTGCTGCGCCGCCGCTCGCCGCGGGCCGGCCTGTGGGCGACGGGCGTGATCGCCGCGGGGGTGTCCGTCATGGGGCTGATCTGGTTCGTGCAGCGGCTGTTCGGGTTCTAAGTCCCGAAGGCGTGCAACTGGCCGCAAGATCGCGTTCATGCCGGCGTCATGGACCGGCGAAATGTTGATCTCGCCTCTATCCGTACCCCCTTCGGACAAGGGAAGAAATTGATGAAGTTAGGTACCCGTCGTGTGGCCGCAGGGGCCACCGCGGCGCTCGTGGGCCTGGCAGTGGCCCTCGGCAGTGGCGTGGGTTCCCCCGCCGCCGCCGAGGACCCGGCCGCGCTCACGGGCATCATCCTCGGCGTCGGCGCCAACGAGGCCCAGCGCATCGTGACCTGGTACTCCTCGGCCGACACCGCGCAGAAGGTCCAGCTCGCCCCGACCGCGTCGCTCGTCAATGGCGAGTTCCCGGCGTCGGCGGCCACCTTCGCGGCCGTCGGCGGGGCGAACATCGCCACCAGCGGCGGTTACAACCGTCACACGACGCTCACCGGCCTGCTGGAGCACACCGCGTACTCCTACCGGGTCGGTACCGAGGGCAACTGGTCGCCGACCTATGCCTTCAAGACGCAGGACTACGAGGGCGACTACGACTTCCTGTTCTACGGCGACCCGCAGATCGGCTCGTCCGGCGACGTGGCCAAGGACCAGGCCGGCTGGAAGGAAACCCTCGACGTCTCGCTCGCGGCCAACCCGAACGCCGAGCTGTTGGTGTCGGGTGGTGACCAGGTCGAGACGGCCAACACCGAGGCCCAGTGGACCGCGTTCCTCGCCCCCGACAAGCTGCGCCAGTACCCGTGGGCGGCGACGATCGGCAACCACGACGTCGGCGGCAAGGCCTACGAGCAGCACCTGTTCACCCCCAACACCGACCGTTCGGCCCCGCTGTACGCCAACGGGAACCCGGCGTCGAACACGTCGGGCGGTAACTACTGGTTCATCTACAAGGATGTGCTGTTCATCGACCTGAACAGCAACAGCTACGCCACGTCCCAGGGTGGCGGCGGTGACGCGGCGCACGTCGCGTACGTCACCGACGTCATCAACCAGCACGGCGCCGAGGCCAAGTGGAAGGTGCTCGTCTTCCACCACGCGATCTACTCGCCGGCCTCCCACGCCAAGGACGGGGACGCCAAGGTGCGTCGGGTCGACTTCGCGAACGCCTTCTCCAACCTCGGCGTCGACCTCGTCCTGCAGGGCCACGACCACAGCTACTCCCGCAGCTACGAGATCAAGAACGGCGCGAAGGCGAACCCGGCCGAGCAGCCCGGGGCCGCCGACGTGTACCCCGGCCCGGGCGGCGTCATCTACGTGACGGCGAACTCGGCTTCGGGCTCGAAGTACTACGACATCACCGCGCCGGACAAGAGCGGCACGAGCGGCGCCGGCAACGGTGCCGACCCGCTCAACCCGGGCAGCTACTGGTACAACTCGGCCCAGAACCAGGAGCACGTCCGCTCCTACGTGAAGGTCCAGGTCCGCAACGACCGGCTCGTCGTGGAGAACGTCCGCAGCGGCACTTGCGCGGCGCCGAACGCGGCGGTCGAGCGCGGCCTCAGCTGCAGCAACACCCCGGCGGGCCAGCCGGTCGGCTCGATCACCGACAAGGTGACGGTGCACCCGTACAACGCCGACGGCCAGCAGCTGCAGGTCAACGTGCCCAATGCCGCCCCCGGTGAGTTCGGCTGGACGATCGACGGCTACAACGGCCTGGTGAACCTGGGCACCGCCCAGGAGCACAACGGCGACTACTTCGACGCGACCGGCAACCTGAACCCGATCACCGTGTCGGACAGCCGCCGCTCGCTGGCCCCGTGGTCGATCTCGGCCAGCGTGAGCGACTTCCGGGATGCCGGCAAGACGTTCTCGGGCGCCTACCTCGGCTGGGTGCCGCGGGTGCTCAACCCCGGCGCCGGCGCGAAGGCCAGCTCGCCGGTCCTGTCCGCGTACGACGACCAGGGCCAGGGCCTGTCCGTCTCGCGCGGGCTCGGCTGGGCCGACCAGGGTCACCCGCGGGGCAACGCCCAGCTGGGGGCCGAGCTCGACCTGAAGATCCCGGCCAGCGTCGAGAAGGGCAACTACCGCGCCACGCTCACGATCACCGCGCTGAGCAGCTGACCGGATCCGTTCCACCCGGCGGGCAGGGCCTTCGGGCCCTCCCCGCCGGTGTTCCATGTCCCCTCGAAGTGTCCCCTCGAAGTCCGCCCCA
This sequence comes from Dactylosporangium sp. NPDC051484, assembly GCF_040689395.1. Classification (NCBI taxonomy): domain Bacteria; kingdom Bacillati; phylum Actinomycetota; class Actinomycetes; order Micromonosporales; family Micromonosporaceae; genus Dactylosporangium; species Dactylosporangium sp. NPDC051484. The sequence goes on from NZ_JBFAZX010000017.1 coordinate 18,340, forward strand.
CCCCCCCGAGGACCCCAGATGCAGCACCGGAAGAACATCGTCCGCACCGCCGTCGTGGCGCTGCTCGCCGCCTTCGCCGTCGCCGGCCCGGGCGCCGGACCCTCGCTGGCCGCGGACGGTGATGTGGCCTGGACCGTACGGACGGCCTCGAACAGCTACGGCGCCGACCGGTCGAGTTTCAGCTACGCCGTCAACCCCGGCGGCGAGGTCAAGGACGCCATGGTCGTCGCCAACCGCGGCAAGGCCCCGGTCAACCTCACGGTGTACGCCAGCGACGGCTATACGACCGAGACGGGCCAGCTCGACCTGCTCACCAAGGACAAGAAGTCCGTCGGTATCGGCGCCTGGCTGCACGCCGATGGCGGCACCGTCGCGCTGGAGCCCGGGCAGAGCGCCGAGATCCCCTTCACGGTCAGCGTCGCGGGCAACGCCACGCCCGGCGACTACGCCGGCGGCATCGTCACCTCCCTGACCCAGCCCGACACGACGCAGGGCATCAACGTGGAGCGGCGCCTCGGCATCCGGGTCAAGCTGCGGGTGGGCGGCGACCTCAAGCCGGGCCTCGCGATCGAGGACCTGAGCGTGTCGTACGACGGTGACGCGGTCGTCAGCTACACGATCCGCAACACCGGCAATGCCATCCTCTCGGCCGACCAGGTGGTGTCGATCGCGGGCCCGTTCGGCTGGGCGCGCACCGACGCGGGCAAGATCGCGGCGCCGCCGGATCTGCTGCCCGGGGAGACGTGGAAGGTGACCACGACGGTCAAGGGCGTGGCCCGCACGGGCCGGCTCACCGTGACCGCGACGCTCACGCCCCGGCTCGCCGACGCGTCCGGCTCCATCACCTCGCTCCCGGCGGTCCGGGCCGAGGCGCACGCCTGGGCCGTGCCGTGGACGTGGCTGCTGGTCGCCGTCGCGGTGATCGCGCTCGCCGTCGGCGCCTTCCTGCTGCTGCGCCGCGCCCGTTCCCGGGGCAAGCAGCGCGAGGAGGCCCGGGTGCGGGAGGCCGTGGACAAGGCGCTGCGCGAGGAGAAGGCCAAGACGAGCTGAGCCCGCGAGGAGCGAGTGCGGGTCAGGCCGGCGGGGTGACCGCGTAGACCGGCGCCGAGCGTGGTGAGCGGGTGCCCAGCAGGCCGCGGGCGTAGACCGCGAACGTGTACTCCGTCGAGCCCGTCAGCCCGCGCAGCGTCACGTCGGCGTGGGAGGTCGTCAGCATGGGGGACTCCGACGCGCCGCTGAGCGCCACGACCGAATATGTCGTACCGCTGGAGCCGCGCTTCCACGTCAGCCGCACGCTGTTCGAGGTCACGTCGGCGACCCTCAGCCGCACCGGGGTGCCCCGCGGTGCGGTGGGGGCCTCCGCCGTGCCGTTGCGGAAGAGCGTCGCCTCCCGGGTGCCCGTCGCGATGCCGTTGGGGCCGGTCAGGAACCGCTTGCCCCAGGCCGTACGGCTGGCCGGGTCGAAGTCCTGGACCAGGTCGAGATAGCTGTACGCCTTCTCGTTGCCGCTCCACGACCAGCCGAGGTAGCCCAGGTCGTGCCCCTCCGCGTAGGCCATGATGGCGTCCTCGTCGGGGTCGCCCCACTCGTGCTCGCCGGAGAACTCGCCGATGATGAGCGGCAGCTTGCGCCGGGTGAACGAGGTCAGATACGAGTTGACCTTCGCGGCGTTGTCGAACTCGCCGTACATGTGGATGTCGAACACCGTGTTGCCGGTCGGGTCGGCGGCGCGGACCCTCTCGGCGTTGTCGCGCATCACGAACGCCTCGTCCTGGCCCCACCCGGGCCCGTCGACCATGAGCGTGTGCCGGAAGCCGGCCGCGCGCAGCGCCCGGATGGCGTCGCTGGTCTGCGCTACCCACGGCCAGTCCCCGCCCACGCCGAACGGTTCGTTGGCGATGTTGATGATGATGTGGTCCTCCTGCCCGGCCAGCTCGGGGCGCACCGACTTCCAGAACCGCACCGCCTCGGCGATGGTGGTCGCCTTCTTGTCCTGGCCCCAGCCGGTGGTGTCGTGCGCGTCGAGGATGCAGACCAGCCGCTGCCGGCGGCACAGCGTGACGATCGTGCGGATCTCCTCCGGCTTGGTCCGCCGGAACTGGTGGCCCATGCCCAGCGGTACCCGCACCGAGTTGGCGCCCGCCGCCTTGATCGCGGCGAACGAGGCGTTCTTGTCGGGGTACCAGATGAAGTCGTGGTTGACCCCGTGCAGCACCAGGTCGCTGCCGTTGGCCTCGACGAGCCGGCCGTCGCGGACGCGGAGGCCGTCCGAGGGCTCGGCCGCGCCGGCGGGGGCGGGCTCGGGCAGCAGGATCGCGGCCGCGGCGAGCAGGGCAAGGGCCAGCACGCTCCTCATGGCAGCGGCGGCTACCCGGGGCCGGGCGGGTGTACCGGGCGGCCCGGGGTGAACCACCGGGCGCCGCGGGCCGCGTCCCCAACGGCCGGGCCGGATCCGGTTGTACGGTCGGGAACGCCGGGGCTGACCGGCCGCCGGAGCGGGGCCGGCCCGACCGATCCCTGGGAAGGAGCCGTGGTGCGCGACTTCGAGGCGTCCGTGGCGGCGTTCTTCCGGGCGGTGTCGTTCGAGGCGGGCGGGTGCCCCGACTACGAGGCGATCCGCGGCCTGTTCGTGCGGCAGGGCCTGCTGATCCGGGCGCTGGAGACCCCGCCGGAGATCAGGGACGTCGACGGGTACATCGGGCCGCGGCTGGAGCAGGTGCGCTCGGGGAAGCTGAGCGAGTTCGCCGAGTCGGAGATCTCGGGCGAGACGCGGGTCTTCGGCAACGTGGCCCAGCGTTGGAGCCACTACGACAAGCGCGGCGTCCTCGACGGCAACACCTTCGCGGCGCGGGGCTGGGTCTCCACCCAGTTCGCCCGCACCCAGAGCGGCTGGCTGATCACGGCAATGGCGTGGGACGACGAGCGCTGAGCTCCTCGCGGCAGTGCGACTCCTCGGGCGGCAGGTGGATGCCCTGCTCGATCGCGTCTTCGGCGGCGGCCTCGGCGATGCGCTCGAGCACGTCCGCCAGCCGGTCGAGGGTCTCGTCGTCGAGGCGGTCGAGCAGCCGGCGCTGCGCCCGCACGCCGCCGTCGCTGATCTGGGCGAGGGTCTGCCGGCCCGTGGGGGAGAGGTGGATGCGGCGGATGCGCCGGTCGTGCGGGTCTTCGGTGCGCGTCACGTAACCCTGCGCGACCATCCGGTCGATGATGCCCGACAGAGTGGCTAGGGTCACACCGAGGTGACGGGTCAGCGCCTGCGAGGACATCCCGTCATGCCTGGAGAGTAGTAACAGCACCTTGAGCTGCTGCATCGTGAGGTTTACTGAGAACAGCGGGTTGCTGCGGTCGTAGGCGAGCAGGGCGCGCATCCGCTCCTCCGCCGTGGTGATGCGGTGCAGCAGCGCTTCCCTGTGGGTATTCACAGCAATGTTTTACCCCCTGGATAAACTTTGCGCGAGACGAACGGTTAGCATCACACGAACTAACGTCTGTCGTAGCCGACCGGAAGAAGACTCCAGACATGTCGTTCCTCGCCCGGCTCAGTTTGGCGAACAGGGGGCTGGTCGCGATCATCGCGATCGTCGTCCTGGGCTTCGGCGCCATAGCCATCCCTTCCCTGAAACAACAGCTCATCCCGTCGATCGACTTCCCGGCCGCGTTCGTGGTCGCCCCCTACCCGGGCGTATCGCCGGACATCGTCGAGGAGCAGGTGGCCAAGCCGATCGAGGGCGCGCTGCAGGGCGTGCCCGGCCTGACCGACATCACCTCGACCAGCCGCGAGGGCGTCGCGACGGTCCAGGTGTCCTTCGAGTTCGGCTCCTCGATCGACGACATCACCAACAAGATGAACACGGCCATCACACGCATCCGCTCGCAGCTGCCGTCGAGCGTCGAGCCGCAGGTCATCGCCGGCTCCACCGACGACCTGCCGGCCGTGGTGCTCGCCGCGTCCCGCTCGGGCGACCAGATCGCCTTCGCGCAGCAGCTCAACCAGGTCGTCGTGCCCGAGCTGCAGGGGATCGAGGGGGTGCGGCAGGTCGAGGTCACCGGCGCCGCGAAGCAGCACGTGCTCATCACGCTGAACCCGCAGAAGGCGATCCCGGCCGGGGTCAACGGGCAGTCTCTGACCGCCGCGCTCAAGTCCAACGGCGTGTCCTTCCCCGCCGGCACCCTGACCGAGGGCGACAAGTCCCTCGCGGTGCAGGTCGGCGGCACCCTGGCCACGATCGACGAACTCAAGAACCTCAACGTCACGCCCACCACCAAGCTCGGTGACGTGGCCACGGTCGAGCTCAAGCCGACCGATGCCACCTCGATCACGCGCACCGACGGCAAGGCCAGCCTCGGCATCTCGGTCACCGCGTCGCCCGACGGCAACGCCGTGAAGATCAGCCACGCGGTCCGGGACAAGCTCGCCGCCCTCGAGAAGCAGCTCGGCGGCGACACGAAGATCACCGCGATCTTCGACCAGGCGCCGTTCGTGGAGAAGTCCATCAAGGGCCTGTCCACGGAGGGCGGCCTGGGGCTGCTCTTCGCCGTCATCGTGATCCTGGTGTTCCTGGTGTCGATCCGCTCGACGCTGGTCACCGCCGTGTCGATCCCGCTGTCGGTGGTCGTGGCGCTGATCGGCCTGTGGATCGGCGACTACTCGCTCAACCTGCTCACCCTGGGCGCCCTCACCATCGCCGTCGGCCGGGTCGTGGACGACTCGATCGTGGTGCTCGAGAACATCAAACGGCACCTGGAGTATGGCGAGGCCAAGGTCGACGCCATCCTCACCGGCGTGCGCGAGGTGACCGGGGCGGTCGTCGCCTCCACGCTCACCACCGTCGCCGTGTTCCTGCCGATCGGCCTCGTCGGCGGCCTGGCCGGCGAGCTGTTCCGGCCGTTCGCGATCACCATCGCGGTGGCGCTGCTCGCCTCGCTGTTCGTCTCGCTGACCATCGTGCCGGTCATGGCGTACTGGTTCCTGCGCCAGCCGAAGGCGCTCGGCGCCGAGGAGCGCGAGGCGATCGAGGCCCGCGCGCTGGAGAAGGAGCGCCGCAACCCGCTGCAGCGCACCTACGTGCCGATCGTCAGCTGGGTGACCAAGAGCCGCGGCACCCGCTGGATCACCATCGGGGTCAGCCTCGTGGTGTTCATCGTCACGCTGGGCCTGGCAGGCCTGCTGAAGACCAACTTCATCGACCAGTCCGGCCAGACGCAGTTCTCCATCTCGCAGGAGCTGCCGGTCGGATCCAGCCTCGCCACCACCGACGCCGCGGCCAAGAAGATCGAGGACATGCTCGCGGCGCGCGGCGACATCGAGGCCTACCAGGCCACCATCGGCGCCTCCGCCGGCTTCGGCTTCGCCGGCGCCCAGTCGGTCAACACGGCCAACTTCTCGGTGACCGCCAAGGACGACGCCAAGGTCGACAAGGTGATCGACGAGCTGCGCACCCAGGTCGCGGCGGCCGGCGCGGGCCTGGGCAAGGTGAAGATCACCGCGGGCGGCGGTGGCGGCGGCTCCAGCGACCAGCTCCAGGTCATCGTCAAGGCCAACAACTCGGGCGACCTCACGAAGGCCGCCGGCCAGGTCGAGCAGGCGATGAAGGGCATCACCGGCATCGCCGACGTGGAGAGCAACCTCGCGGCCAGCAACCCGCGCATCGACGTGCACGTCCGGCGGGACGTGGCGGCGAAGTACGGGCTGTCGGACGCGGCCGTGGGCGGGATCGTCTCCGCGGCGTACCGCGGCCAGACCCTCACCCAGCTCACCGTCGACGGCTCGCAGCGCGACCTCGTCCTGCGCGCCGGCCCGGCGCCGGCCTCGCTGGATGAGCTCAAGGCGCTGCAGATCCCGGTGCCGGGCACCCCGCCGTTCGTGCGCCTCGACCAGATCGCCGACGTCGCGCAGGGCGCCGGCCCGGTCTCCATCACGCGCATCGACGGCCACCGCAGCGCCTCGATCACCGGCCGGGCGGCCGGCGACAACCTCGGCAAGGTCTCGACCGACCTGCAGAAGAAGCTCGACGGGCTCGACCTGCCGGCCGGCGCGACGGTCTCCCTCGGCGGCGTCAGCCAGCAGCAGCAGGAGACCTTCGGTCAGCTCGGCCTGGCGATGCTCGCCGCGATCGCGATCGTCTTCATCATCATGGTGGCGACGTTCCGCAGCGTGGCCCAGCCGCTGATCCTGCTGGTCTCGATCCCGTTCGCGGCGACCGGCGCGATCATCCTGCTGCTGGCCACGAACACCCCGCTGGGCCTGCCCGCCATGATCGGCGTGCTGATGCTCATCGGCATCGTGGTCACCAACGCGATCGTGCTGATGGACCTCATCAACCAGTACCGCGAGTCCGGCATGCCGGTCCATGAGGCGGTCATCGAGGGCGGCCGGCGCCGGCTGCGCCCGATCCTCATGACTGCGGTGGCGACGATCTGCGCGCTGCTGCCGATGGCGATCGGCCTCACCGGCGAGGGCGGGTTCATCTCGCAGCCGCTGGCCATCGTGGTCATCGGCGGCCTGATCAGCTCGACGCTGCTCACCCTGGTGCTGGTCCCGACCCTCTACTCGATGGTCGAGACCACGAAGGAGCGCCGCCGACAGAAGCGCGAGGGCCGGCACGCCTCGCCGTTGACGGCCCAGCAACCGCAGGGCGGCGAGCCGGACGGGCGGCACCGCGTCGACCCGCTGGAGCCCGCACCCTCCCGGTAACCGCTTTCGCGCACGCGGCCGGCCACCCCTAGGGGTGGCCGGCCGTTTCTTTTCAGGGTTGCGTAAACAGGTTTGTCGCGTAAAGCTGTTTCTATGACGCCCGTCGATGACGACGCACCGCCGGCCTCGGCCGCCGAGTCGCTTGAGCTCATCCGCCGGGAGCGGGCCGCCGCGGCCCGCACCATGGCGCTCAACCCGTTGCTGTACTACATGCCCTGGGGCGGCGCCTGGCTCATCGGCTTCGGGCTGCTCTTCCTGCGATACGGCCCGGACGGGCGCGTCTTCGTCCACCTGCCCGCCGGGCTGCCCCTGGCGAGCCTGTTCGCCCTGATGGCGCTCGCGATGGCCAGCACCGTGCTGGTGTCGGCCGTGCGTGGGCGGGGCCTGGAGGGCCGCCCGTCCTGGCAGGGCACCGCGTTCGGCTTCGCGTGGTTCTTCGCCTTCGCCGGCGTGGGCACCACGACGAACCACTTCGCCCAGTTCCTGCCCGAGGCCGAGCAGGGCCTGCTGTGGGCGTGCACGTCGGTCGGGCTGGTCGGCGCCCTGTACATGGCCGGCGCCGCCATCTGGACGTCCCGGGACATGTTCGTCCTCGGCGCGTGGCTGACGGTCATCAACATCGCCGGCGTCATGGCGGGCCCCGGCTGGCACTCGCTGTTCATCTCACTCGGCGGAGGCGGCGGCCTGTGCCTGCTCGGCATCCTCCTGCACCTGCGCGCTCGCTCGGCCGGCCGGCGTGGCTGACCTCGACCCGGTGATCCACGCCCAGGCGCGGTTGCGCATCATGGCGGCCCTGTCGAGCCTCGGCGACGGCGACCGGATGACCTTCCCGAGGCTGCAGCAGCTGCTCGACATGACCGCCGGCAACCTCTCGGTGCACCTGACGAAGCTCGAGCAGGCCGGCTACGTCGAGGTCGTCAAGAGCTTCCGCGGCCGCACGCCGACCACCTCGGCCGGCCTCACCAACCGGGGCCGGGCCGCCTTCGACGACTACACCAGCACCCTCCGCGCCCTCATCGACCCACCCAAGGAGCCGTGATGATGCTCGCCCGCACCGTCGAGGTCAGCCGCCGCTACGGCGACACCCTGGCCCTCGACCGCGTGACCCTGGACATCCCGCAGGGCGGCGTCGTCGGCCTGCTCGGCCCCAACGGCGCGGGCAAGTCGACGCTGATCAACCTGCTCGTCGGTCTGCGCCGCCCCACGAGCGGCACCGTCGAGCTCTTCGGCGGCGACCCGCGCGACCCGGCGAGCCGCCGCCGGATCGGCGTCACCCCGCAGGAGACCGGCCTGCCGTCCACCCTGCGGGTGCGCGAGTGCCTGGAGTTCGTGGCACGCCATTTCCCGGATCCGGTACCGCACGGCGAGATCCTCGACCGCTTCGGGCTGAACGACGTGGCCCGCCGCCAGACCGGCGCGCTCTCCGGCGGCCAGCGGCGCCGCCTCGCCGTGGCCCTGGCCTTCGTCGGCCGGCCGCGCCTGGTCTTCCTGGACGAGCCCACCACCGGCCTGGACGTGCAGGCTCGCCGCGCCCTGTGGGATGCCGTGCGCGCCTTCGCCGACGACGGCGGCACGGTCGTGCTCACCAGCCACTACCTGGAGGAGATCGAGGCCCTCGCCGACCGGGTCGTCGTCGTCGGCCACGGCCGAGTCCTGGCCGACGACACCGTGGAGGCGATCCGCGGCATGGTCGGTATCCACCGCGTCAGCCTGATCACCGGATCCGAAACCACCGACCTGTCCGGCCTGCCGGGAGTCGTCGGCGTCGAGCATGCCGACGGCCGTACGTCCCTGCTCACCCCCGACGCCGACCAGCTCGTTCGCGACCTGGTGCACGCCGGCGTGCCGTTCCGCGGCCTGCAGGTCCAGCCGACCACCCTCGAAGAGGCGTTCCTCACCCTGACCGGAAAGTAGCGCAGATGTCTCTCCTGGCCCTGACCCACGCCCGCTTCCGCATCCTGGAGACCGCCCGCATCCCGATCGCCGTGGTCGGTGGCGCGTTCTTCCCGGCCGCGTCGATGCTCTTCTTCGTCGTCCCCTTCGCCGGCGACGACCCGGCCGGCGCTACCTACGCCACCGCGTCGATGGTCATGTTCGCGGTGATGACGAGCTCCCTGTTCACCTACGGCGTCGGCGTCTCCGGGGACCGCGCCGAGCCCTGGGACCCGTACACCCGAACCCTCCCGGCCGGTCCGGCGGCGGCCTTCACGGGCCGCATCCTGTCGGGCCTGACCTTCATGGCCCTGTCCCTTCTCCCCGTGGTGCTCATCGGCTGGCTCTTCACCGCCGCGACGACCACCCCCGCCGGCCTGCTGCTCTCCGTGGCCGCCGTCGTGGCTGGCGCCCTGCCGTTCACCTTCATGGGCCTCGCGATCGGCTACGCCCTGCCGATGAAGGCCGCCCTGGCGGTAGCGCAGATAGTCTTCTTCCCGCTCGCCTTCGGCGGTGGCCTCCTGTCGGCCCCGAGTCAGGCCCCGTCCTTCGTCGAGACCATCGCCCCGTACCTTCCGACCCGCGGCGCTGTGGAGCTGGTCTGGGCCGCCGTGGGCGACTTCCACGTGTCGGCGACGTCGATGATCTCGCTGGCCGTCTGGACCGTGGCCATGGCCGCACTGGCCGCGTGGGCCTACCGCCGCGACGAGGGCACAAGGTTCAGCTGACCGGTTCCGCCCTCCGCCCGCCTGCTGCGCCGCGACAACGACGGGGGGTGGCGCAGCGGCGATACGGCGTGCCGGTTCCCTGAGGCCCAGGGCACCGGCACGCCGTCCGCGTGATCGTCATCCGGTCGGATCTGGATGCCCGTCTGGGCTGGGTGCGGCTGCGGCGCAAACCTGGCCGTACCACTCGAAGGACCGCCGAGGGGTGCGCTCCTGCGTGTCGAAGTCGACGTGGACCAGGCCGAAGCGCTGGTGGTAGCCCTCCGCCCACTCGAAGTTGTCCAGCAGCGACCAGGTGCAGTAGCCGTGTACCTCCACGCCGGCGTCCATCGCGTCGCGCACCGCCCGCAGGTCGCCGGCGATGTAGTCGATGCGGAACTGGTCGTCGATGTCCGGCCAGGAGCAGCCGCTCTCGGTGATCCAGATCGGCGGGAGCTTGTCGCCGTAGCGCTCCTTGAGGCCGGTGAGCAGCTGGCGGAGGCCGTCGGGGACGACCGGCCAGTCGAAGGCCGTCTGCGGATACCCCTCGATCGGCAGCCGGGCGAACGGCAGCAGGTCGCCGGGTGGCGGGGCGGCGATGAGGCTCGGGTTGTAGTAGTTCACGCCCAGGGCCTGGATCGGCTGCGAGATCACCTCGAGGTCGCCCTCCATGATGATCGAGTCGACGTCGGCGGTGGTCAGGAACTCGTATCCGGGCGGATACGCACCAAACAGGATCGGGTCGGTGAACAGGTGGTTCTGCACCATGTCGTAGACGGCCGCGGCCATCTGGTCCTCGTCGGAGGCGCTCGCGGGCCAGACCGGCGAGTAGTTGTTCGCGAGCGTGACCGGCGCGCTCGACGTGCGCCGCAGCGCGGAGACGGCCAGGCCGTGGGCGAGCAGCAGGTGGTGCACGACCGGCAGCTGATCGGTGAGCATGTTCAGGCCGGGTGCGTGCACGCCCTGGACGTGGCCGAGGGCGAAGTGGATGTACGGCTCGTTGAGCGTGATCCACAGCTTGACCCGGTCGCCCAGGCGCTCGCCGACGAGCTCGGCGTACTCAGCGAAGCGCATCGCCGTGTCGCGGTTGTTCCAGCCGCCCTCGTCCTGTAGGGCCTGCGGCAGGTCCCAGTGGAACAGCGTGACGAGCGGGTCGATGCCGCGCGCGGCGAGGCCGTCGACGAGCCGGTCGTAGAAGTCCAGGCCGGCGGCATTGACCGGGCCGCTGCCGGTCGGCTGGATCCGCGGCCACGCCACCGAGAAGCGATACGCCCCAGCGCCGAGCCGGGCGATCAGATCGAGGTCGGACTCCCATCGGTGGTAGTGCTCGCACGCGACGTCGCCGGTGTCGCCGCCCCGGATCCGGCCCGGGGCGTGGGCGAACGTGTCCCAGATGGACGCACCGCGCCCGTCCTCGGCGACGGCGCCTTCGATCTGGTAGGCAGCGGTGGACACGCCGAAGCGGAAGCCCGGCGGGAACTGTGGGAGATCCGGCATAGGCGCACGCTACCCCCTTCGGGCAACGTGCGGTACGGCATCAGGCTTCGCCACGGCCCCACCCCGAACGGTCGCCACGCGCGCCGAGATCCACATTGGACAGGGTTCGGCAGGGCCGCTAAACGCCGCGGTGTCGGGCAGTATTGGGGGCATGGCACAACAGATCCCAGCCATCGAGCTGGCCCCGGGCGTGAGCCTGCCGACCATCGGCTTCGGCACGTGGCAGATCACCGGCCAGTCGTCGTACGAATCGACCCGCACCGCGCTGGACGTCGGCTACCGGCACATCGACACGGCCACCATGTACGGCAACGAGGAGCAGATCGGCCGCGCGCTGCGCGACAGCGGACTGGAGCGCTCCGAGGTCTTCATCACCACCAAGCTGCCGCCGTCCCACGCGGGCCGCGAACGGCAGACCATCGAGGCGAGCCTGAGCGCGCTCGGCGTCGACTACGTCGACCTGTGGCTCATCCACTGGCCGCCGTCGCACAGCCAGTCGCTGCCGACCTGGATCTCGTTGCTGGAGCAGCGCGACGCGGGCCGCATCCGCGCGGCCGGCGTCAGCAACTACGACACCGCCCTCGTCGATGAGCTGATCCGGGAGACGGGGGAGACGCCGGTCGTCAACCAGGTCGCCTGGAGCCCGGCCCAGCACGAGCCGAAGTTCCTCGACGAGATGCGCCAGCGCCGGGTGGTCGTCGAGGGGTACAGCTCGCTCAAGAACACCCCGCTGGACGACCCGCGCCTGGTCGCGATCGCCTCCGCACACGGCGTGACGGTGCCGCAGGTGGTGCTGCGCTGGCAGCTGCACCACGACATCGTGATCATCCCGAAGTCCACCCGCGAGGCCCGCCTGCGCGAAAACCTGGCCGTCCTGGACTTCGAGCTGACCGCCGAGGAGATCGCGACGATCGACGCGCTGTAGTCGCCGCCTTCGCTCAGGAACGCTTCACCGACCGGTCGATCCGCGCCCGCCAGCCCCGCTCCTGGGGCTTGCGGCGCAGCTTGACCAGCGCGGCCACGGCGCCGGCGGTGAGCTCCTCGAACTCGAAGCCGGTGCGGTGCGTGCCCTTCTGGATTACGAACGCCATCCCGGCCGAGTTGCTCACCGCCCAGCCCTGCCGGGTCCCCAGCCGATGGGCGGCGTTGGCGCCGTATGCCGTGACGAGCTGGATGTCGAACGGGTATCGCACCTCGCCGCCCTCCCGGGTCACCACGATGCGCGCCTGAGCGAGCGTGTCGTCGCGGTTGAACAGCGCCTGCCACCACTTCTTGCGCGGCGCCTCGACGACTACCTCGACACCGTGGCCGTGCTCCCCCGGATCGCGCGCCTCGGCCACCCGCCGCACCAGGTCGACAACCCGCCCCTGCCGCGACAGCCGAAACGCCACCCACTTCTGCACAGGCTCAGTATTCCTGCGGCTCCGCCGCGGCGGGGGTTCCCACCCCGCACCCCCATGCCTCGCTTCGCGTCGGCACTGACCTGCACTTTCGCGCGCCTTCGCCGGACGGGCCGCCGGGTCCTCGCCGTCAGTCGGTCGCCTTGGGGTGGCCGGTGCTGGCATGCTTGATCCAACACGTGCGTGCCTCATGGTCGACGAGGTACCAGATCCGGCCGCCGGCCGTCACCTCGTACTGCCATTGGGGCAGGGATTTTCCGCCGTACATGTCGGTGGACAGACTTCCCTTGAGTGGGTGCTGCCGACCGGTGGGCACGGCAGGGCAGGGATCGACTTCGATCACGTCGAACGCCGCACGGGTGTTTGCAGCGGCCTGCCGGCACAGTTCCTCCCAGCCCTTGGCGGCGTCGTTCGTAGCGAAGCGCAGGGCATAGCCACTGGGGCGTGGCGGCGGTGCCGCTCGGTCGCCGCGCTTGGCGCTCACTCCTGCTCCGTCGGCCTGGACACCGGTCCGAAGTCGTTGAGCGGCTGGGTGGTCAGGGCCCGGTGCAGTTCGGGGTCGGCGTGGATCTCGGCGGTGTGCCGCCACTCGACGAGGAGCTGCGACACCGCTGCGGTGTTGCCGATGGCCGCGGCGGCCTCTGTGGTGGATACGAGTTCGGCCGCCATCGCTTCGATGTCGGCCTCGGGCAGGAAACGGACCCACGGCACAGCGTTCGGCAGTACGTCGCGCAGAAGCGCGGGGTCGCGTCGCGCGACCCCGGCAAGCAGCCGCGACGTCACATCGATCACCTCGCCCTCCGCCTCGGCGCGTTCGGCCGACATCAGCACGAGGTCCGGGGCGTCGCGCCGCCGCAGCCGCACCGCTCGGGCGCGGGTCAGACGATCGGTCGTCTCGGCCGGCTGACGCAGCAGTTCGGAGAAGGGCACAGACTCCAGCGGTGCGGCGGTCACATATCAACACTACTTCAGAAGTCGTGCCCTCCGCCAGGGATCAACTCGCGGCAGGGGTGGGCGGCGGAGGGTCGATCACGACGGTCAGGGTGGCGAAGGCCGACTTGTTGCCAACGGCGTCGAACGCGCGTACCCGGATGCCGAACGTGGTCTGGCCCGCCGGGCGCGGCTCGGTGAAGCTGGTGCCGGTCACTGAGGTCACCCACTCGGTTCCGCGGAAGATCTGGTAGCCGGCCACGCCGACGTTGTCGGTCGAGGCGGTCCACGACCAGGTCACCTGCGTGGCAGACACGGCGACCCGTAGGCCGGCCGGCACGGTGGGCGCGCTGGCATCCGAGGTCGGCCCCGGATCGATGGCGATCCGGCGGATGAGCGGCGCCGACCTCAGCCCGGCCCCGTCGAACGCGACCACCGTGAACGCGAACTCGCCGAAGCCGATCGGGGGGATCGTGAGGCTCGTGCGGCTGGTCGCGCCGTAGTGCTCGCCGTTGACGAACACGTCGTAGCCGGCGACGCCGACGTTGTCGGTGGCGGCGGTCCAGATGAGGGAGAACCCGGCGGTGCTCGTCCCGAACTGCAGGTTCGCCGGCGCGGTGGGCGCCTCGGTGTCCGGGCGGCCGCCTGGGGTGATCGTGGCGAACGGAGACGCGTTGCCCGCGGCGTCGAGGGCCCGCACACGGTACGTGAAGATCGCCGGAGGTGGCGTCGGCATCACGTACTCCGTGCCGGTCACCGTCGCGGCCAGGCTCGCCCCGACGTACACCTCGTATCCGGTGACGGCGACGTCGTCGGCCGACGGATCCCACCGCAGGGTCAGCGTATTGGTGCCGACGATCGTGCGCAGGTTGGCCGGCGTCGTGGGCGGCCGGATGTCGACCGCGCCGCCGCCCGTGCAGGAGGCGCCGTTGAGCCGGCAGTTGAGCGGACCGCCGATGCCCTGCGCCTCCCAGCCGAAGGTCGTGCTCGCGCCCGCCGCCAGCGTCTCGTTCCAGCCATCTCCCACGGCCACGTAGTGCTCGCCGCTGTGGGTTATCCGCGCGTTCCACGCGGTGGCGATGGTCGTGCCGGACGGCAGGTCGAACTCAACCCGCCAGGTGAGCGGCGCGGCGGTGTCGTTGGCGACCGTGAACACGCCGACGTACCCGGTGCTCCACGCGCTCTGTTTCGCGAACGCGGCCGTCGCCGCGGCCTGGGCGGGGTTTGGCGCCAGCGCCAGCCCGGCCGCCGCGAGGGCGAGCGTGAGCGTGGCGCGACGGAACCAACGAAAGCGACTCATGTCGATGAATGCTAGGAAGGTGCCGGCGTTCGGTCAACCGCCGCGCGCATCCATCAGGGACGCCGACCCCGTAGGAGGCGCCGCATACGCCTGTACTGGTCAGCACGTCAGCCTCGTCCGCCATGGCCGGCGTGGCGTGCAACGGCACGGTTGCGACGGCCGACGTCCGATGCCCGCTCGGTGGGCGGGCGCGTCACAGCGCGATGAACCGCTTGAGCTTGCCTGTCGAGGCGTGACGCGGGATCTGTTCGACGGTGCTGACGCTGATCTCGGGATTGGAGAGACCATACGGCGACAGCGAGGCGACCAGCGCCGCCGCCACCGCGGACACATCGGGTGACCCGACCACCAGCACATCCGCTCCGCCCGCAGTCTGACGCACCTGGTACTGCGAGATCAGTGGGTCGGTGCCCAGCACGTGCCGGAACGCGCTTGCCGGGACCGTTCGCTCGCCGTAGCGGAAGTCGTCGTCGCGCCGTCCGGCAATGTCGGCGACGCGTAGCATCTTGCTGCCGCACGCGCAGTTTCCGGGCAGCAGCGTCACCTCGTCGCCGAGGTCATAGCGGATGAACGGAAACGTGCGGCCGGCGAGCCCGGTCGCGATCGTGCGTGCGGCAGGCTCATCGGGGCCGACCGGGCGCCCGGCCGAATCAACCCGCTCGATGATCACCTCGTCCTCGCAGATGTGAAGGCCATCGCCGTAGCCGCAGCCGACTGCCTGGACGCCGATCTCGGTCGAGCCCCAGAGGTTGTGGACCGGCGCGCCCCAGGCGGTGCCGATCGCGTCGCGGTCCTCCTCGCTGAGCGGCTCGGAGTTCGTGCTCACACGAACTGGCCGGATGTCGAGCTCACCCGCCATCGTGGCACGGGCAAGGCGTCCGATCACCGAGGCATAGCCCACGAGATGGGTCGGCCGAGCGTCCGATACCGCCCGCAGCATCTGGTCGAACGGCGCCGCCGCCGGAATCACGATGGTCTCCATCAACGGCCAGGTCGCGACGTCGAACAACGGCGTGCTGGCGTGCGGTGGCTCACCGGCCTCCAGTACGGCCAGCCGGGCCCTGCGGATGCCTGACCCGGACGCACGCTCGGCGCGCGTCTGCCACCGCCAGGCGAGACAGGTGAGCGTGACGAACTGCTCCCAATCCCATACGTACACGCCGCGCACGCCACTCGAGCCGCCCGAGCTGAATACCTGATGTCCCGCAGGCGTGTAGGAGAACCAATGCTGCCGAACCAACACCTGTTCGGCGCCGGCGCGATCGATATCGGGCGCGGCGACGATCGCGTCCCACTCGTCCTGGGCCTCCTGCTTGACCATGGGCGGCAGCCGTGCGAGGTCTTCGACGGTCGCCGTGGCCGGGTCAATGTCGGCCATCCGGGCCGCGTGAAACGGCGAGCGCGCGCGAGCATGCGCGAGCAACGAGCGCAGTCGTTCGGTCCGGTAGCGCTCGATGCGAGGGCGCGGCCATTCGAGTCGTGCCACGTGGTCCTCGAGCGAGGCACGCACCGCACTCAAGTGCGCCGCGCGCAAATGCTCGTAAGCCGTCTTCCGGGCCTCGTAGGACATATACCCAGCGTGCCTCGGCCGGGTTCACGCGCACGACGCAAACGCGCGTTGCTCGCCCTCCATCTGCTGACGACCCACCCTCCGCGGAGCGGGCAGCCACCTCCGAGGCCAGTCGTCCCTCGCGAGTAGTCCAACCTGGACGGACGCGGCGAGCTGGACGGGTGACGCGGACCGCCGCAGGCCGTTGCGGGCACCGAGCTGGAGGTTCGTTCAGCTCGCGCTTGGCCTGCTGACGGCGCAAACGCCGGCATCGGCCGGCGCGGCGGCACGCATTCAGAAGTGGTACTCGTCCACGTCGACCACGGCGCCAGTCCGGGTCAGGAACGCCAGGGTCCTGCGGTCGAGCGACCAGCCGAGCAGATTCGGCTCAGACGGGTCCTCGCCGGCGGCCTCAGGCGTGTACTCCCGGACGATCTGGAGACATGCGGTAATGCCCGGCTCGTCGGCATCCAGTCGCGCCGCCAGGCCGCCGATGCGGTCGGCGTACGGTTCGAGGCGATCGAGCATGCGGCCGATCTGCTCGTGCAGGAACAGGTTGGTGTCCCGGCAGGAGACCTGCCAGGCATGCGTACGCGGGATCGGCACGTCCGGAAGTCGGCTTCCCTGGACCTTCACCTCGTCCGGCTCCAGGCCGATCTCCCGCGCGATCTGCACAGCGGAGACCCGCTCGGACCGCAGCGCGAAGTAGACATACTGGCGAACCCGCACCGCGGCAATCTACAACCGAACGCCGCCGGGTCGAGGGCGGAACGATCACCAGTGGGGCCAGCCAAAGTCGCGGGCGAGGTGACCATGCGTGGCTTGCCACCGAACGGCGCGGGCGCGGCCTGTGCGCATCGCCAGGCCGGCGTGCCCCCGCGTTCCCCAAGCCTCGGCGAACCACGGTCAAAGAGGGTGCCCAGCGGGATCGAATGGACCCGAACGAGCGGACACCCGCTGAACTGCGCGGATGCCTGATTCTTAACCTGTGGGCACGGTTGGGTTCGAACCAACGACCCCCCGCTTGTAAGGCGGGTGCTCTTCCGCTGAGCTACGCGCCCCTGTCCTCTGCTGAGAACGGGTACCCAGATGGTACCCAAGCCCGTCCCCTTGGCCCAGCCGGGCGCAACGTGCCGGTACATGAACGTGACGTGGCCAGTGCGTCTGCGTCCCGGATCAAAGGGCCGCGATCGCCTCGCGCCACGCTGACTGGTCTCTTGGTTGGCTCGCCGGGACCACTTCGGCGAAGCGGACCACGCCCGTCGCGTCGATCAGGAACGTGCCGCGGTTGGCGTAGCCCTTCGCCTCGTTCAGGACGCCGTACGCCGAGGCTACGGCGCCGTGGGGCCAGAAATCCGACAAGAGCGGAAAGGTGTATCCCTCACGATCTGCCCAGATTTTATGGGCGTACGGGGAATCTACGCTCACCGTCAGGACCTGCACCGCGTCGTTCTGGAAGTCGGCGAGACGGTGCTGCACGCCGCCGAGTTCGCCCTGGCAGGTGCCGGTGAACGCGAGCGGGTAGAAGACCAGGAGCACCGCCTTGCGGCCGCGGAAATCGGCCAGCGAGACCTCCTGGTTGTTCTGGTCGCGCAGCACGAAGTCCGGTGCCAGATCTCCGACATCCATTGTCATGCCTCGAATATGCCACCTGTCGTACCGGGGGCCTACACTCGCCCGCATGGCAGCAGGGCCGCGGCTCGGCATCGATTTCGGGACCTCCCACACCGTCGCGCTTCTCGCGTGGCCGGACGGGAGGGTGCGGCCGTTGCTGTTCGACGGTTCGCCGTTGCTCCCGTCCGCCGTCTTCGCGCAGACCGACGGGGCGCTGCTGGTCGGGCGCGACGCCGTGCACGCCGCTCGGGTGGATCCGGCGCGCTTCGAGGGTAGCCCCAAGCGCCGCATCGACGACGGCACCGTGCTGCTCGGCGACCGCGAGGTCACCGTGCCGGCGCTGATCGGGGCCGTCCTGTCGCACGTCGCGCAGGAGGCGACCCGGGTCGCGGGCGGGCCGGTGGCCGAGCTGACCCTGACCCACCCGGCCGCGTGGGGCGTGTCCCGGCGGCTCGCGCTGGTCGAGGGGGCCAAGCTCGCGGGGCTGCCCCAGCCCGCGCTCATGCCCGAGCCGGTCGCCGCCGCGCATTATTTCGCTGGTGTACTGCAAAAGCCGCTCACCGGCGACCAGGGCCTCCTGGTGTACGACTTCGGCGGCGGCACCTTCGACGCGAGCCTCGTCAGCCGGTCGGGCGACGGGTTCGACGTGCGCGCGGTCGACGGCATCGACGACCTCGGCGGCCTCGACCTCGACGCGCTGATCGTCGAGCACGCCCGTGGGCAGATCACCGACCCGGCGGTGTGGGCACGCCTGGACGGCCCGCAGAGCACCGAGGACCGGCGGCACCGCCGCATGCTGTGGGACGACGCGCGCATCGCCAAGGAGATGCTCTCGCGCACGCCCGCGGCGGCCCTGCACGTGCCGATCGCGGCCGCCGACGTCAGTGTGACCCGGGAGCAGTTCGAGGACAAGGCACGGCCGATGCTGGAGCAGACGGTGCGCACGACCTCGGCGGTCGTGCGCTGGTCCGGCGTGGACAAGGACCGCCTCGCGGGGCTGTTCCTGGTCGGCGGCTCCAGCCGGGTGCCGCTCGTGGCCACCCTCCTGCAGCGCGAGCTCGGCCTCGCCCCGACCATCATCGAGCAGCCGGAGCTGGTCGTCGCCGAGGGCAGCCTGCGCGCCTGGGTGGGCGTCGGCCACCCCCAGCAGGCACGGGCACCGCAAAACGCCGCAGGTTCGGCGAACATCCCGGGTAGTGGTCAAACACCGCAAAACGCGCAAGCGGGCCTGACCCCGCAAATCGCGCAGGCGGCCCAGGCGGTGCAGCCCATGCCGGCCGTCCCCGCCCAGCAGAACCCGCCGAACGCCTTCCAGCAGTCGCCCGCGTTCCAGCCGCCCCAGAATCCCCAACCGTCCCAGACCCAGCCGCCCCGGAATCCGCAGCAGGGTCAGCCGTTGAGGAACCCGCACGCGCCGGTCAGCGGGGTGCCGATCAGCCCGGCCGGATTCCAGCAGGGCGCCTACCCGGTCAGCGCGCCCCCGGTCGGCCAGCGCCCCGTCAGCGCCGCGCCGGTCAGCCCGATGGCGCCGGGCGCGTTCCCGGTCAGCGGCCCGCCCCGCGGCGGTGATACGGCGGCCACCCAGCCGCTGCGCCCCATGGTCCAGCCGGGCCCGCCCCCGCGAGCGGTCCCGCAGCCTCAGGTGGTGCCGCAGGGCCCGCCGCCCCAGGTGTACGTGTCGCCGGCGGCCCAGCCGGCCGTATACGCGCCGCAGCCCCGCGAGGAGGAGCCCGCCCCGTCGCGGGTCCGGCGCAGCGTTGCCGTGCCGCTGCTGGTGGGCATCCTGGTGCTGGCGCTGGCCCTGGCCGGATACGTGGTGTACCAGAACCGGGCCAACGGGCAGAGCAACGCCGGCGGCGACTCATCGCATTCGCCCGGCGACGCACAGTCCAGCGACGGGCCGCGGGCCATCCCGGCGTACAACCGCGAGGAAGAGCCCGGCTGGGTGCCCAACGGCTGGCGGGATCAGGACCTCGGCACGGTCGACCAGCTCTGGAAATCGCAGCAGGAGTCCGAGGGCGGCCGCTGCGACGCCACCCGGGACCGGCTGCGCGTCACGACGGACGCGGTGCCGGCGCTGACCGGGTGCACGCTGAAGGCGCCGCTGGACGTGCCGATGACCGACGGCAGCATCGAGGCGAAGGTCCACGCGGCGGCTGGCTGTGCGGGGATGTGGCTGCGGACCGGCGACAAGGGGTACACGCTGGGTTACTGCTCGGACGGGCACCTGCGGCTGTATCGGCTCGGCAACAAGGCGCCCGGCCCGGACTCGCTGCTCAAGGAGTGGGCGATCCAGGTCAGCGGCGACCCGTTCGTGGCCTTCAAGGTCCATGACGACCAGCTCGACGCGTACGTCAACGGCGTGCGGTTCGGGCCGGTCAGCGACGGCCAGATCCCTCGCGGCAAGATCGACCTGGGGGCGTTCGCCCTGACCGACCAGACGGCGGACGCGAGCTTCTCGCAGGTCCGGATCTTCATGCCGGGCGACTGGCAGCCGGGCACCGCCGCGACCGCGACGAAGCGCCCTCCGTCGCCGACCCCGTCGAGCTCGGGCTGGTGGTCGGGCTCACCGTCGGCCGCCCCGACCTCGAAGAAGCCCACACCTCAGCCGACCGCATAGCGTCACCGCGCGGCGACGATGTCTCGCGGAAGGCCGCGAGGAAGCCCGCGGCCCAGCCGACCGCATAGCGTCACCATGCGGCGGCGATGTCTCGCGGAAGGCCGCGAGGAAGCCCGCGGCCCAGCCGAAGGCGTAACGGCCCAGCGTCGGACGAGGTGTCGCGGGAGGCCGCGAGAAAGCCCCTGCTCCAACCGGCCACGTAGCGGCACCCGCCCTCCAGGAAGGCCCCGGAGAAGGCCGAACAGAAGCCCCGAAGCAGGCCGAGCGGAGGGCTCCGAAGAAGCCCACGCCCCCAGGCCGACCGCGCAACGGCGGGCCGGCACGCGGGGCGTGGGCCGGCGAAGTCCAGGAAGATACGGGCCGCGCCCCCAGGGCGCGACCGACGGTTTGTGCGGGCCGCGCCTGAGTCAGGGGCGCGGCCGGCAAGACCTAGCGGCGGGAACGGGCGGCGCGGGGCGCGACCAGCCGCGCCGCGGTCCAGTCCTTGCCCGCGTTGACCGTGGAGGTCTGCTGCAACCCCGCGGTGGGGGCCGACTCGTTGATCTCGCTGGGCTCGACGTGCCCGGGACGGCCGGCCTTGGGCGTGAGCAGCCACACCACGCCGTTGTCCGCCAGCGGGCCCAGCGCGTCGATGAGCGTCTCGACTAGGTCGCCGTCTTCGTCACGCCACCAGAGCAGCACCACGTCGACGACCTCGTCGGTCTCCTCGTCAACCAGGTCCCCGCACCGGTCGATCAGGACGTCGCGGAGATCCTGGTCGACGTCGTCGTCGTACCCCATCTCCATAACGACCATGCCCGGTTCGACTCCGAACCGGTCCGCCAGGCTCTTCACCTCGGCCTGACCCGCGGTCGCGTTCACTGTCCACTGCCTCCTGTCGCAACAACCACTGTTAGCGCGTAGTCCACACAGTACGGGCCGTCAACGCAAGTGGCGCACCGATGCGATCGAAAAACTATCGGTCCAAGTTACCGGGCGAGCAGCGATCTCGCGCCCTGGACGATCTGTTCCTCCGAGACCAGGACGTGATTCGCGGCCGGGCCGAGGGGCACGAACGAGTCGACGGCGGCCACCCGGCGGGCGACGCCGACGTATCCGGCGTCCACCAGGGCGGCGAGCACGCCCTCGCCCACGCCCCCGGAGCGGCGGGTCTCGTCGACGATGAGCACCCGGCCGGTGTCGGAGGCGTTCTTGATGATGTCCCCGACCGGCAGGGGCGACAGCCAGCGCAGGTCGACGACCCGGGCGGCGATGCCCTCGGCGGTCAGCCGGGCGGCGGCACGCAGGGAGAGCCGAACGCCGTTGCCGAAGGTGATGATGGTCAGGTCGTCGTTCGGGCCGTTGCTGTACGCCCGGGCTCGGCCGACCGGCACGTGGATGGCCGGCCACTCGCTTGGCGGAGCGTAGTCGGACAGCCACCAGTTGTCGTTCTCGGTGTGCAGGTCGCGGGTGTGGTACAGCGCGATCGGCTCGAGGAAGACGCAGACGCTGCCGTCCACGAGGGCACTGGCCAGGCAGGTGCGCAGCATGGGCGCGGCGTCCTCGGCGCGGGCGGGCGCGGCCACCACGAGGCCCGGGACGTCGCGCAGCACGGCCAGGGCGTTGTCGTTGTGGAAGTGCCCGCCGAAGCCGAGCTGGTAGGCCAGGCCGGCGACGCGCACCACCATCGGGTTGTGGAAGGCGCCCTGCGAGAAGAACTGCATGGTCGCCGCCTCGCCGCGTAACTGGTCCTCGGCGTTGTGCAGGTAGGCGAGGTACTGGATCTCGGGCACCGGCAGCATCCCGGCCAGGCCGGCACCGAGCCCGAGGCCCAGGATGCTGGTCTCGTCGAGGAGGGTGTCGAAGACCCTGGTGCCGCCGAAGCGGTCCCGCAGGCCTTTGGTCACCCCGTAGACCCCGCCCTTCGCCGCGACGTCCTCGCCGAAGACGAGCATCTGGGGGTACGCCAGCATCGCGTCCGTCAGCGCGGCGTTGATCGTCTGGGCGAGGGTGAGCGGGCCGGCCTGCTCCGGCAGCCTGTCGTTGAAGGCGGCGGCGCGGGTGGCGGGATGGCCGCTGCCGGCGCTGCGCGGCGTGCCGGAGACGGGCCGGTGCTCGGGCTCAGGTGCGTCTGCGGCCCGTGCTCCCGGTTCGGTGTCCGGTTCGGGCTCCGGCGGGGTCGGCTCGGGCCATGCGTCCGCCTCGTCCGCATGTTCGGCCTCCTCCGCCACGGTCGAGGCGGCCGCCGCGGGCGGCTCCGGGGAGGCCCACAGCGGCTTTCCGGCCGGCACCGGCGGTCCGGCGGGCGCCGCCGGGGTGAACTCGAGATCGTCGTCCAGCTCGCCGTCGAACTCGTCGACGGCCAGGTCGTCGGCGGCCAGGTGCGCGGCCGCGTCGCCGACCGCCCGGGACACCCGCACCGGCCGGCGCGGGGCGAGCGGTGCGGTGACCTCGGAGGCGCTGCCGAGCTTCGGCTCGCCGAGTACCTCCTCGGCGACCCGGCGCACCTCCCAGCCGATCTCGTCGTAGCGGGTCATGAGCTCCGCCGGGGTGGCCATGCCGGCCTCGACCAGCAGCCGCGCGGTGCGCACGAGCGGGTCGCGGGCCTGGTCGGCGGCGATCTCGGCGGGCGAGCGGTACGCCATCTCCGCGTCGGCGCCGGCATGGCCCATCAGCCGGACGGTGCTCAGGTGCAGCACGGCCGGCCGGCGGTACCGCCGGACCCAGGCCGCCGCCTCCGCGGCCCGGTCGTAGGTGGCGGCGCTGTCGCAGCCGTCCGCGGCGTAGTAGCGCAGGCCCGGCCGGCTCGACAGCGCGGCGGCGACCCAGCCCTCGGGCGAGCGCACGCTGATGCCCAGCCCGTTGTCCTCGCAGACGAGCAGCAGCGGCAGCTTCAGCCCGATGTGGTCGCACCAGCCGGCGGTGTTGAACGCGGCGGTCGCGGCCGCGTGGTTGATCGAGGCGTCGCCGAAGGAGCACACGACGAGGGCGTCGGCGGGCCAGCCGTGGCCGCCGCCGGGCGGGGTGAGCCGCTTGCCGCGGCCGAGGGCGTAGGCGACGCCGACGGCGCGGGGCAGGTGCGAGGCGATGGTCGACGTGGTCGGGATCACGTGCAGGTCGGCGTGGCCGAAGACCTTGTGCCGGCCGCCGGCGATCGGATCCTTCGCCGAGGCGACCACGCCGCGCAGCACGTCGCGGATCGGGTCGCTGCCGGCCACCTGGGCGCCGCGCATGCAGTAGAACCCGCCGGAGCGGTAGTGCAGCAGTGCCGGGTCGGTCGGGCGCAGCGCCGCGGCGAGCGCGGCGTTCCCCTCGTGCCCCGCCGAGCCGATGGTGTAATACCCGGCGTCGAAGCTGCGCAGC
This sequence comes from Dactylosporangium sp. NPDC051484, assembly GCF_040689395.1. NCBI lineage: Bacteria > Bacillati > Actinomycetota > Actinomycetes > Micromonosporales > Micromonosporaceae > Dactylosporangium > Dactylosporangium sp. NPDC051484. The sequence goes on from NZ_JBFAZX010000017.1 coordinate 41,922, forward strand.
CAGCGCGCGGCCAGGTCCAGGTGGCGGCTCGTGGACTGGGCGTCGTAGAGCGCACGGGCCTGTTCCCCGGTGAGCGCGGTGTCCTCGCGGACGGGCTCGTCGAGGTCCCGGCTGACCGTTGCGGCGACGAGCCCCGCGAGCTCGGCGCGGAAGCGCTCGTCGAGATCCTGAGGGGTGGTCACGCTCGACAGCATGGCCGAAAACGGCCACCGGATGCCAGCCGATCCTGGTAGCACCGGCGATTCGGGCCCTGCCGGCCGGGTGCCGGCCGGCTGCGGGCTACCCCTTCGCGCGGGTCGCGAGCCCGCGGTACGCCTCGGAGGCGAGGAACTCGGGCAGCAGCAGGGCGGCGGTGACGCCGAGATCCTGGCCGAGCGCCTCGGCGGGTGTGAGGAACACCATGGCCTGGCCCTCGCCGAGCACCACGTCGGCCTGGGTGGCCTCGGTGGGGCCGTAGAAGACATGCATCTCGACCTCGCCGTCGGCGGTGGTCACCGAGGCCCGGGTGCGCACGGTGTACGGCAGGATGGCCTCCGCCTCGAGCCCGGTCTCCTCGCGGACCTCGCGGCGGGCCGCCTCCTGCGGCGACTCGCCGTCCTCGATCTTGCCGCCCGGCATCGCCCACTGGTTCGGCGAGACCTTCGCGTGCCGGTCGCGATGCTGCATGAGGATCCGTCCCTCGGGGTCGACGAGGAACACGACGGCGACACGGCGCTCGATCACGACTCAATCCTCACGCGGGGCCCGGCCCGGCGCACTCCGACACACGGTTCACACAATCATTCATGCAGGGAGAAAACTCAACCGGACCTGCCGAGTGGCGTTGTCACCGTTGGGGTCGACGAGGCAGACCGACTGCCAGGTGCCCAGGGCGATCCGGCCGCCGATGACCGGCAGGGTGGCGTACGGCGCGATGAACGCCGGCAGCACGTGGTCGCGGCCGTGTCCGGGGGAGCCGTGCCGGTGGGCCCAGCGGTCGTCGGCCGGCAGCACGTCGTCGAGGGCGCGCAGCAGGTCGTCGTCGCTGCCGGCGCCGGTCTCGATGAGTGCGACGCCGGCGGTGGCGTGCGGGACGAAGACGTGCAGCAGGCCGTCGCCCTGCCCGGCGACGAACCGGGCCGCCTCCTCCGTGATGTCGCGAACGACCGGCCGGGAGCCGGTCCGGACCGTGATCACCTCGGTGCGCATCGGCACAGTCTCGCAGCCTCAGTCCGAGTGGTGATGGTGGGAGGAGCCGGAATCGCCCCCGGACGACCCGGAGTCGCTCCACGACGACGAACCGGAGTCGTGGTGGACGGTGTGCCCGTGGCTCTGCCAGTGATCATGGCCGTGATGCTGGCCGTGCGACGAGTGGCCCGATTGATGGGCGTTCGGATCCGCGGCGTTGTACGGTGAATTGTCCGGCCTCCAGTTGGCGTCCAACGGGCTGCCGGGATGCTGGACGCTCTGCCGAAGCGCGTCTTCGCCGGCGGGGGAGCGAAGAACCGGGCGCGTGGCCCGGCGCATCACCAGCAGGATGGACACGATCGTCACCGTCAGCGCGATCGTGACGATGCCGCAGGGCACCAGCAACCACCAGGACGAGTTCTCGGACACGGGCCGCACCGTAGCCGACCGCGGCGCCTGGAATACTCGTAGAGTCGCCGTCGCGTCAATAGCGAAACGCCACATAAGTTACCCGCCGGTATCGTGGTGAGCGTCGCATTTGGCGTCTCATAGACGTGACGGACGGCGCCGAAGCCAGGCAGGATGGGACATGGGCTCAAAACGGCCATGAACCATCGAGCCACACCCCGAGGCCACCCAGACCGGTCGCAGGCCCGACGCGTGCCGCCGAGCACCCCGCCGGTCGCTAGAACCTAGAAGGAACGCCTGTGTCCACCGAACGCAAGCGCCCGGTGATCAGCGACGGCCTACCGAGCCAGCTGCCCGACATCGACCCCGAGGAGACCACCGAGTGGGTCGAGTCACTGGACGGTGTGATCGACGAGCGCGGCACGAAGCGCGCCCGTTACGTGATGCTGCGCCTGCTGGAGCGCGCGCGGGAGCGACAGGTAGGCGTCCCGCCGCTCACGACCACCGACTACATCAACACCATCTCGCCGGAGCGGGAGCCGTGGTTCCCCGGCAATGAGCACATCGAGCGGCGCATCCGGGCGTACATCCGGTGGAACGCCGCCATGCTCGTGCAGCGCGCGCAGCGCCCCGACGTCGGCGTCGGCGGCCATATCTCGACGTTCGCCAGCGCCGCGAGCCTCTACGAGGTCGGCTTCAACCACTTCTTCCGGGGCAAGGACCATCCCGGCGGCGGCGACCAGGTGTTCTTCCAGGGCCACGCCTCCCCGGGCATGTACGCGCGCGCGTTCCTCGAGGGCCGGCTCAGCGAGCGGCAGCTTGACGGGTTCCGCCAGGAGCTGTCGCACGGCGGCCTCGGCAGCGGCCTGCCCAGCTACCCGCACCCGCGGCTCATGCCGGGCTTCTGGGAGTTCCCGACGGTCTCGATGGGCCTCGGCGGCATCAACTCGATCTACCAGGCCAGGTTCAACCGCTACCTGCACAACCGCGGCTTCAAGGACACCAGCAACCAGCACGTATGGGCGTTCCTGGGCGACGGTGAGATGGACGAGCCCGAGTCGCTCGGCGCGATCGGTCTCGCGGCCCGCGAGGAGCTCGACAACCTCACCTTCGTGATCAACTGCAACCTGCAGCGGCTCGACGGGCCGGTCCGCGGCAACGGCAAGGTCATGCAGGAGCTGGAGGCGTTCTTCCGCGGCGCCGGCTGGAACGTGATCAAGGTCGTCTGGGGCCGTGAGTGGGACCCGCTGCTCGCCGCCGACACCGACGGCGCGCTGGTCAACCTCATGAACGTCACGCCCGACGGCGACTACCAGACGTACAAGGCCGAGTCCGGCGCCTACGTGCGCGAGCACTTCTTCGGCCGTGACCCGCGCACCCGCAAGATGGTCGAGCACCTCACCGACGACGAGATCTGGAACCTCAAGCGCGGCGGGCACGACTACCGCAAGCTCTACGCGGCGTACAAGGCGGCCACCGAGCACTCCGGGCAGCCGACGGTCATCCTGGCCAAGACCATCAAGGGCTGGACGCTGGGCTCCCACTTCGAGGGCCGCAACGCCACCCACCAGATGAAGAAGCTGACGCTGCAGGACGTCAAGGACTTCCGGGACCGGTTGTATCTCGACATTCCCGACAGCGCGATCGGCGAGAACCCCTACGCGGTGCCGTACTACCGCCCGGACGAGAAGTCCGAGGAGATGGAGTACATGCGCGAGCGCCGGCGGGCCCTCGGCGGCGCGGTGCCCGAGCGGCGCACCACGCACATCCCGCTGCAGCTGCCGGAGAGCTCCGTCTACGGCGACATCAAGCGCGGCTCCGGCAAGCAGAAGGTCGCCACCACGATGGCCTTCGTGCGTATGCTCAAGGACCTCATGCGCGACAAGGGCATGGGCAAGCGCTGGGTGCCGGTCATCCCCGACGAGGCCCGCACCTTCGGCATGGACTCGCTGTTCCCGACCGCGAAGATCTACTCGCCGCACGGGCAGAACTACACCCCGGTCGACCGGGAGCTGTTCCTGTCCTACCGCGAGTCGACGTCCGGGCAGATCCTGCACGAGGGCATCAACGAGGCCGGGTCTGTCGCCTCGTTCACCGCCGCCGCGACCAGCTACGCGACGCACGGTCAGCCGATCATCCCGGTGTACATCTTCTACTCGATGTTCGGCTTCCAGCGCACCGCCGACGGGATCTGGGCGGCCGCCGACCAGATGTCGCGCGGCTTCCTGCTGGGCGCCACCGCCGGTCGGACCACGCTCAACGGCGAGGGCCTGCAGCACGAGGACGGGCACTCGCTGCTCATCGCGGCGACCAACCCGGCCGTCGTGGCCTACGACCCGGCGTTCGGGTTCGAGATCGCGCACATCACCGAGCACGCCGTCAACCGCATGTACGGCGAGGCCCCCGAGGACCTCATCTACTACCTGACGGTGTACAACGAGCCGATCTTCCAGCCGGCGGAGCCCGAGGGCCTCGACGTCGACGGGCTGCTGCGGGGCCTCTACCGCTACGCCCCGGCGCCGGTCCAGGAGGGCCCGAAGGCGCAGATCCTCGCCTCCGGCACGGGCATGCAGTGGGCGCTCAAGGCGCAGAAGCTGCTCGCCGAGGAGTGGGGCGTCGCCGCCGACGTGTGGTCGGCGACGTCGTGGATCGAGCTGCGGCGCGACGCGATCCGCGCCGAGGAGCACAACCTGCTGCACCCGGCGGACGAGCCCGAGATCCCGTATGTCACCCGCGTCCTGCAGGACACGACGGGCCCGGTCGTCGCGGTCAGCGACTTCATGCGCGCGGTGCCGGACCTGATCGCCCGCTGGGTGCCGAACGACTACACGTCGCTCGGCACGGACGGCTTCGGCCTCTCCGACACCCGGCACGCCCTGCGCCGCCACTTCCACGTCGACGCCGAGTCGATCGTGGTGGCGGCGCTGCGCCAGCTCGCCCGCCGCGGCGAGGTGCCGGCCTCGGCCCCGGCGGACGCGGCCAAGAAGTACGCGATCGACGACGTCAACGCCGCCCCGGTCGGCGAGACCGGCGGCGACTCGTAACCGCCGCCCGCACAGAAGGGGGCCGCGCCGCGGCCCCCTTCTCGTCTTCCGGCCCGATCGACGGGTTCGGGCTCGAAGGAACTCGGGTGCATGGCGGACTCGGCCCGGTGAGGTACGACCGCCCGGATATCGTGCCGTCGACCTGAGCTGGGAAATCGAGCGCGGGCAGAACATGATCGCTAAGTAGTACAATGCTCAACAGTGAGTACGCACCCTTGCGTTCCTTAAGTGCTGCGGTCGGATTGCGAGGGTCGACGTAGGGCTACACGGGCACTACGTTGAGCACCGGCATGAATTCTGCACGTGAATCTTTCCGTGAAGAGAGAGCCGGTTGTGAGGATCTCGACGCGATCACATGGCGGTGCGCCGGGCGGCGTGCCGCCCAGCTGTGGCCACCGGCCCCGCCCCGATGGCGTCGAGCATGATCGCCTGCACCGCGTAGGGCTCGGCGGGCTTCCAGTCGTGCGCCTCCGGAGGTTGCTCCCACCGCACGCGCCCGCCGAACTGGCGGCTCGGCGGCGCCGGGACCCAGGAGTCCTGCCCGTGCAGGATCACGCCGGGGTGTGCGGCGAGTTCGGGGAGCACCCCGTGGCCGGGCAGCACCAGGAACATCCAGCGCTCCCCGGGCGCCACTGCCACCGGGCCGCGGGCGGCCGCGAAGCCGTCGCCGAGCAGTGTGGCACGGCCGAGGGTGCCGGGCACCTCCAGCGCGTCGAAGGCGTGGCCGGTGGGCAGCAGCACCGTGTACGGGTGCTCCCGCCACAGCGCGGCCGCCTCGGCCTCGCCGGCGGTGACCGGCAGCGCCGTCGGGTGGCACGCGACGGTGTGGCAGCCCGGCGTACCGCAGTCGAAGCGGCGCGGCCGGGCGGGGTGGCCCGCGTGCCGGCCGGTCAGGAACGCGCCCGGTCGCACCGGCCAGCCGTGTGCGGCGTAGCGGGCCGCCGCCTTGCGCAGTCGCGATCGTTCCCACCAGAGCATGACCGCCTCCTTTCGGGCGAGATCACTCGAAAGTGCGCACGAAATCACGTCGCGTCACCGGACGCGTTGTGCGTCGTTGACCTTGACGACGGGGGTTGCAACTTGCACATCGAAACGTACGAGCGGGCGACCGGGGGAAACCGCACAAATCGTGCGATGTCTGCCGGCCGGGTGACATCCGGAGGTGAGCGACGTGGATGAGTTGCCCATCGGCCGTCGGGTGGCGTACTGGCGAAACCGGCGCAAGATGTCGCAGCAGGTGTTCGCCGACCGGCTCGGCAAGTCCAAGAGCTGGGTGGACAAGGTCGAGCGTGGCGTGCGCCGGCTGGACAAGTTCTCCGTCGTGTACGAGATCGCCGACGTCCTCCAGCTCGACGTGCAGATCCTGCTGGGCCGGGACCCGGAGCGGCGGCCGGACAGCGTCAGCGGCGTCGACCAGGTCGAGGTCGAGGAGATCCGGGCCGCGCTGGAGCGCTACGACCAGATCAGCGCGTTCTTCTACGCGCCGCCGCAGCCGCCGTCCCTGCCGGAGATGCGCAAGGCCGTCACCCACGCCTGGCTGAGCTACCAGCACGCGAAGTACGCGACGCTGGCCCGCACCCTGCCCCGCCTGCTGCGTGAGGCGCAGGCCGCCGACACCGCCTACAGCGACGGCTCGCACGCCGTGGAGGCCGCTCACCTGCTCGGGCAGGTGTACCAGATCGCCTCGTCGGCGCTGCGCAAGCTCGGCGAGCACGAGCTGTCCTGGCTCGCCGCGGACCGCTCGATCGCGGTGTCCCAGCGCACCGGCGACCAGCTGCTGGCCGGCACCGCCACCACGCGCGTCGCGCTGGCGCTGCTGTCGCTCGGGCGTGCCCGGCCCGCGCTGGAGATCAACGTCAACATCGCCAACCGGCTCGCCCCCGGCACCAACGGCAACGACCACACGCCCGGGCGCCTGTCCGTCTACGGGCAGCTGCTGCTGCAGGGCGCGATGGCCGCGGCCCGCACCGGTGACAGCGCGACCGTGCGCGACCTGCTCGCCGGCGCTGAGGAGGCGGCCCGCGGCCTGGGGGGCGACGCCAACTACTACTGGACGTGCTTCGGCCCGACGAACGTCCAGCTGCACCGCGCCGCCGCCGCCGTGGAACTCGGCGAGGGGCGGGCGGCTGTGGAGGTACACGAGAATCTGGATCTTGAAGGTTTTCAGGCCCTGCTGCCGGAGCGCCGGGCGCACCACTACCTGGACCAGGCCCGGGCGCGGGCGCTGATCGGCGACATCGAGGTGGCCAGCGAGATGCTGCTCGAAGGCGACCGGCTGGCGCCCGCGGAGATCCGGTGCCGGCCCCTGGCTCGCGAGGTGCTCAGCGACGTTCTGCGCCGCACCCGCGGTGCCCCGTCCGCGCCGGTCGTCGAACTCGCCGAACACATGAGCGTGGGGGTCTGAACACAGGGCACAATGCCGGTATGTCCGGACCCGTCCTTTACGCCGTCGTGTGTGGTTCCCCGGCCACCCAGGGCGTCGGCACTCTGGTCTCGCTCGCGCAGCAGCGGGGCTGGGACGTCTGCGTGGTCGCCACGCCGGACGCCCTCAAATGGCTCGACATCCCCGCCGTCGTCAAGCAGACGGGCCACCCGGTGCGGCACCGCTACAAGTACCCCGGCGAACCCGACGTCCTGCCCCCGGCCGAGGCCATCATCGTCGCGCCGGCCACCGTCAACACCGTCAACAAGTGGTCGGCCGGCATCGCCGACACCCTGGCCCTCGGCCTCATCGTGGAGGGGCTCGGCATGGGCCTGCCGATCGTGGCCTTGCCGTACACCAACCGCGCGATGGCCGCCCATCCCGCCTTCGGCGAGTCGATCGCGCGGCTGCGCTCCTGGGGCGTCACCGTCCTCTACGGCGAGGACGTCATCGAGCTGCACCCGCCCGGCATCGGTGGGGCCCGCGAGGACTTCCCGTGGCACCTGCCGCTCGACGCGCTCGATCGGCACCCGTCCGTGCGGGCCCAGCTGATCGCGGGCGGGGACGCGGTGGACTAACGTTACGCCGTGCGCGTAGCCGAACTCGTGGAACTGCTGGAGCGGCGGTATCCGCCGGCGTGGGCCGAGGACTGGGACCGCGTCGGCTTCGTCCTCGGCGACCCCGACGCGACCGTCACCCGGGTGCTGCTCGCCGTCGACTGCGACCCGGCGGTCGTGGCCGAGGCGGAGGCGGCCGGGGCCGAGTTCGTGTTCACCCACCACCCGCTGTTGCTGCGCGGGGTGTCCAGCGTGGCGCCCACGACGTACAAGGGCCGGATCGTGCACCGCATGATCCGCTCCGGGATCGCGCTGTACACCGCCCACACCAACGGCGACGTCGCCAACCCGGGCGTGTCCGACGCCCTGGCCGCCACCCTCGGCCTGCGCGACGTGCGGCCGCTGCGCCCCGATCCCCGCGCGCCCGAGCGGGGACACGGACGCGTCGGGCGACTTCCCGAGCCGATGACCCTGGCCGCCTTCGCCGCCCACGCGGCGGCGAGCCTGCCGAAGACGGCCGCGGGCGTGCGCGCCGCGGGCGACCCGGCCGCGACGGTCGAGACGGTCGCGGTCTCCGGCGGCTCCGGCGACGCGTTCCTGGCCGACGCGGCGCGGGCCGGCGTTGACGCATACTTGACCGCGGATCTGCGCCACCACCCGGCGCAGGAGCACCTCGCCAATGGCGGGCCGGCCCTCGTCGACGTCGCCCACTGGGCGTCAGAGCGACCCTGGCTGGACGACGTGGCGGCGTTCCTGCGGGCGGAGGCCGGCGTGCAGACCGTGGTGTCCGATGTGGACACCTCACCCTGGGTACTGTTGAAAGGCTCCTTGGAGGGCAACGACTCGTGAAGGCTGACCCGCAAGCCCAGCGCCGCCTGCTCGACCTGCAGGCGATCGACATCGCGCTGACCCAGCTCGCGCACAAGCGCAAGGCCCTGCCCGAGCACGCCGAGCTCGACAAGCTGGCCCGTGAGCTGTCCACGATGGAGGATCGGCGGGTCCGTGCCCAGGTGGCCGTCGACGACCTCGACCGCGACATCGACCGGCTCGAGCGAGACGCCGAGCAGGTCCGCGCCCGCAAGCAGAAGGACCAGGTGCGCCTTGACGCCGGCACCGGCCCGGCGCGCGAGCTCGAGGCGCTGCAGCACGAGATCGGCACGCTCAACCGGCGCCAGTCCGAGCTCGAGGACGCCGAGCTGGAGCTCATGGAGCAGCGCGAGACCGCGCAGGCGGCCCTGGACGAGATCCTCACCGCGCTGCAGACCCGCCGGGCCACCCGCGAGGAGGCCGAGCGGCGCCGCGACGAGGCCCTCGTCGCGATCGCCAAGGACGAGGAGTTCCGCCGGTCCGGCCGCCGCCCGCTCGCCGCGGACCTGCCCGTGGACCTCGTCACCCTCTACGACAAGATCCGCGAGAGCAGCGGCGGCATCGGCGCGGCCATGCTGCGCCAGGGCCGCTGCGAGGGCTGCCGCCTCGAGCTCTCCGGCGGTGACCGGGCCCGGGTGAAGGCCGCCGCCGCGGACGACGTCGTGCGCTGCGAGGAGTGCCGCCGCATCCTGGTGCGCACCGCCGAGTCGGGGCTGTAGCCGCATGCGGGTGACCGTCGAGGCGGATGGCGGGTCGCGCGGAAACCCCGGCCCGGCCGGCTACGGCGCCGTCGTGCGCGACGAGTCCGGCGAGGTGCTCGCCGAGCGCCTCGGCGCGCTGGGTGTGACGACCAACAACGTCGCCGAGTATTCCGGGCTCATCGCCGGCCTGCGCGCCGCACGCGAGCTCGGCGCCGACGAGGCCGAGGTGCGCATGGACTCCAAGCTCGTCGTCGAGCAGATGTCCGGGCGCTGGCAGATCAAGCACCCCGGCCTGCGCCCGCTCGCCGAGGAGGCCCGGGAGCTGGCCAAGGGCTTTTCCCGGATTCGGTACAGCTGGATCCCCCGCGAACGCAACCGGCACGCCGACCGCCTCGCCAACGCCGCGATGGACGGCAAGACCGCCTCGGACGTGCAGCCTCCCGCCGCGCAGGAGCCGCCGCGGTCGTGGTCGCCGCCCTCGACCGGCTCGCCGCTGCGGATGGTGGTCCTGCGGCACGGGGAGACCCCGTATACGGCCCAGAAGCGCTACTCCGGCCGCGGCGACATCCCCCTCTCCGAGACCGGCCACGAGCAGGCCGCCCGCGCCGCCGCCCGCGCTCGGCAGCTCGCCCCGTCCATCGCCGCGGTGGTCAGCTCGCCGCTCAAGCGCTGCCTCGAGACCGCGGCCGCCTTCGGCGACGTGCCGATCCACGTCGAGGACGACCTCGTCGAGTGCGATTTCGGCGAATGGGAGGGGCTCACCTACGCCGAGGTCCGCGAGCGCTACGGCCCCGAGCAGACCCGCTGGCTCGCCTCCACCGCCGTCGCGCCGCCCGGCGGCGAGTCGTTCCAGCAGGTCGCCATGCGGGTGCGGCGGGCCGTGGGGCGGCTGCAGGAGCGATACGAGGGCCGCGAGATCGCCGTCGTCAGCCACGTCACCCCGATCAAGCTGCTGCTGCGCGACGCACTCGCCGCGAGCGACTCGCTCCTCTTCCGGCTGTATCTCGACCCTGCCGGCCTGTCGCTCGTGGACTCCTGGCCCGACGGCGGCGTCGCGGTGCGCCTGGTGAACGAGACCGCTCACCTGACCTAGAAGAAGGCGCGGTACAGCAGCACCAGCCCCACCACCGAGCCGAACACGACGACCATCGTCTTGAGCACCGCGCTCGGCAGCCGGCGGGCCAGCCGGGCGCCGATGTACCCGCCGACGACCGCGGCCGGCGCGACGATCGCCACGTCGAACCAGTCGACCGGCCCGAACAGCCCGAACGCGAGCACGCCGACCAGCCCGCCGAGCGCCGAGACGGCGTTCTTCAGCGCGCTGACCCGGGCCATGGACTGGTCCAGCACGAGCCCGATCGCGGCGACGAGCATCACGCCGAGGGCGGCGCCGAAGTACCCGCCGTACAGCGAGCCGATGAACACCATCCCGTGCAGCCCGAGCCGCTGCCGGCGGGGCGAAAGCTCGCGGGGATGCCCGACGAGCCGCCGCAGCCGGTCCTGGAACGCGAGCACCGCCGTGGCCCCCAGCACCAGGAACGGCACGACGACGTCGAACGCCTTGGCCGGCGTCAGCAGCAGCAGCGCGCACCCGAGCGCGGCCGCCACGACCGACGTCGGCCCGAGGCTCAGCAGCAGCCGCCGCGACCCGTCCCGGGCCAGGTCCGCCAGGTCGGTGCGGCTGCCGTAGACGGAGGCGACGTACCCAGGGAAGACGGCCGTGGTGTTGGTCACGTTCGCCGCCACGGGCGGCAGCCCCGTAGCGATCAGCGCGGGAAACGTGATGAGCGAGCCACCCCCCGCGATCGCGTTGACGGTCCCGGCCGCCAGCCCGGCCACGGACAGCAAGGCGATGTTTGAGGGGTTCATGGTTTGACTACCATAGTCAGCGCGACGGACGAGTCGACCGGGCGGCCGCGTCGGCACCACACTGGTGCCGCCGAGGAACGTCCGGGCTCCACAGGGCAGGGTGGTTGTTAACGGCAACCCGGGGCGACCCGCGGGACAGTGCCACAGAAAGCAGACCGCCCAGGGGGCCGGGAAACCGGTCAGCTGGGTAAGGGTGAAACGGTGGGGTAAGAGCCCACCAGCGCCCCGGGCGACCGGGGCGGCTAGGTAAACCCCGCCCGGAGCAAGGTCAAAAGGGCCGGCGCCCACGGGCCCGGCCTGCGCAGGCGTTTGAGGGCTGCCCGCCCGAGCCTGCGGGTGGACCGCTGGAGCCTGCCGGCAACGGCAGGCCGAGATGGATGGCCGCCCCCCACCGCAAGGCGGGGACAGAACCCGGCGTACAGGTCGACTCGTCCGTCGCCCCCTGATCAGGTCTGTTGAACCTCTACTGACCGCAGGACGCAAGCGCGGGCGGTTCGGCGCCGGTCGCCCAAGATAGCCTGCGATCTCCTATCCTTAGGCAATAAAAAAGGGCCGAATCCGCGATGCGGATCTAGCCTTGTTAAAAATTGCGACCGTCAACTCTTTGATTGACGCCGCAAGGCGGCCAGGCGGGGACCATGTCACCGCGCCTGGCCGCGTTCACCGTCTGTCGGTTACGGCACCAGGTCGCGCAGCGGGCCGTGGTCGTTCGGGAAGTTCCTGGTGCTCAACGCCTGCACGCCAGCGGTGTGGTCGCCGTTGAACGGCGTCACCGCGTTCGGGTCGGTCTGGCAGCCGGCCGCGACCGCATCCTTCGGCGAGTTGAACCACAGCCCGAGGTGGTACTGGTGGATCGGGTTCGTCTTCGGGTTCGACGAGGCGTCCGGGATCGGCGAGTTGTGTACCACCGGGGCCGGGGCGGTGCCGGGCGCCACGCTGAACGTCTCGACGCTGAACCGGCCGACGAACGTGCCGACGGCTTTGCCCGAGTGGTTCGTGTCCAGATCGCCCTGGTACCAGGACATGCCGAACGGCGCGTTCGGCACCTGGATGACGAACAGGTCGAACTCCGTGTTCTTCGGCAAGCCGCTCGCTACGATCGTCATCACCTCGACCGGCCCCCTCGACTGTACGGTGACCTTGGCCTTGGCGTTGGGCAGGCAGCCCGTATTCACCGAGTTCGCGGACCGGACCATTTGGAACTCGATCCTGGTGTGTTTGGCGCCGGTGGCGATGGCTGTCGCCCCACCGCCCGCGATGATCATTCCTGCGGCGCCGAGGACGACTGCGGCGCGTTTGAAGTGCGTCTTCATGTTCTGGCCTCCCTGTGTCGATCTCTTTTTGTCAGGTCTCTTCGAGACATGCGGATCTCTTTTGAGACATGCGGACGAAACTGGGCAGGCGGGATCAACCCACCTTCGTGGCGGGGGATTTGGTTACGAGAGCAGCACTCAATCGCGAGCGGATTGGCCGGTGGCGCCTTGCGGCCTTGCTCACGGACAAGGTACTCCACGGGAAATGCCCGGGGGTTGGTGTCGCGTCGGGTAGATGAGGGGGTATTGCTGTTGCCGTCCGCCTCACATGCCAGACATCACCTGCGGCTCACGAAGGGTGAGCGGCGCGATGCTTGCGCCGGCCCCGCTGCGAATCATCGGGCTCGGCCGGCGTTTCTCGGGGGTCAGCCGAAGGCGCGGTGCATGGCGCCGAGGAACTGTCACGGCTCGTAGGCGACGAAGCCGGAGAACACCGCGGCGGCCAGGGCCACGACGAGGGTCAGGCCGGCGAGGAGCAGGTTGGTGGTCTGCGGCTTCCGCGGCGCGGCGAGCTCGTGGGCTTCGACGGCCGCGCCGACGACCGGGCCGAGGCCGGCTGCGTCCGGCGGGCATCGGAGGTGGGCACCGGGCGAGCCAGGGCAAAGGCACTTCCGGGCCGTCGAGCATTGTGCGCTGTGTGACCCGCCGGCGGTCTCCCGTCTGAACAGTGTCGCCGAGGCGTCACGCGGAACGGACGGAGGCGGAAGTACAGGTATTCGCGTGCGGGGTCCGCGGGTCGAACCCACACCGATGCGGACGTCCTTCGAGGCGGGAATGTTGAGCGCCGTCGGCGACCTGGCTCGGTCGCGGGCGGCAGCGTCTCGCGTCATGCCGCCCGCCGTCGCCGCGGGCGTGGACCCGGGCGTCCGCATCGGGTTACCGGGGCTACTGCGACAGGCGGGCCAGGTCCTCGAAGTACTCCGGGTAGGTCTTCGCCACGCACCGCGGGTCGCGGATCTCGATGCCCGGCACCCGCAGGCCCAGCAGCGCCAGGCTCATCGCCATGCGGTGGTCCTCGTAGGTGTCGAACGTGGTCGGGGTGGGCGCGGCCGGGTTGATGGTGAACCCGTCGGCCTCCTCGACCGCGTCGACGCCGGCGCGGGACAGCTCCGTCACGATCGCGCCGATGCGGTCGGTCTCCTTGCGGCGGATGAAGCCGATGCCGGTGATCCGGGTCGGGGAGTCGGCGAACACGGCCACCGCGGCGAGGGTCTGCGCGGTGTCGGAGATGTCGGCCATGTCGACCTCGATGCCGTGCAACTCGCCGGTGCCGGTGACCGTGATGCTGTCGGCGGCCCACTCGACCCGCGCCCCCATCCGCTCCAGCAGCTCGGCGAAGCGCACGTCGCCCTGCAGGCTGCGGGTGCCCAACCCTTCGACGGTCACCCGCCCGCCGGTGATCGCGGCCGCGGCCAGCAGGTAGGAAGCGGCACTCGCGTCGGGCTCGATGTCGTAGTCGGTCGCCCGGTATGCGCCCGGATGCACCGTCAGACCCTCCACGGTCACGCCGAACGCGGTCATGACGGCGGTGGTCGCCTCGACGTAGGGCACGGAGACCAGCGGCGAGGTGAGCTCGACCGTCAGCCCATCGGCCATGAGCGGACCGGCCATGAGCAGACCGGAGAGGTACTGGCTGGAGATGTGCCCCGGTAGCGCCACCTTGCCCCCGGCCAGCGGCCCGGTGACGGCGACCGGCAGGTATCCGGGCTGGCCCAGGTCCTCCAAGGTCGCGCCCAGCTCGCGCAGCGCGACGACGAGCGCGGCGAACGGTCGGCCGCGCAGCTGCGGGGAGCCGTCGACCACGCCGCGCGCGGGGCGCAGCGCCGCCGCAGGCAGCACGAACCGCGACGTGGTGCCCGACTGGCGCGCGTCGATGTGTACCTCGTCGGTGGCGGCGCGCACATCGACGCCGTCGACGACCACCGTCCGCGCGGCCTCGTCGACGGTGAGGGTCACGCCCAGCGCTCGGACGGCGTCGAGCATCGCGTAGGTGTCGTCGGCGAAGAGCATTCCCGTCAGCGTGCTGCGCCCGGGCGCGAGCGCGGCGCAGATGAGGGCGCGGTTGGTGATGCTCTTCGATCCGGGCGGGCGCAGCGACACGTCAGGCGGCGAGGTCAGCGGCGTGATGGCGAGGACGTCCGGCAGGTCATCAGCATGGAGGCTCACTCTTCAATTGTCCCGCAGGCCCCGCCGGTGCGGGAACGAGGGCCGCCGTTTTGACAGCTTCGTCCGGCACCCCAGGTCGACCGGCTCCAGCGGTACCGGCTGGTCGGCCATCGGGTCGCGCACCGGGCGCCGCGCGTGGTCCGCCGGGGCTGGGATTCGCGACGGTTCGGCGATTGTCGTGCTTCTGGGCTCCACTCGTCGCGGCGGCGGTACGCATTCTGCTCACGGTCCGCCGCCGATGGGTCTTCACGGCCCCCGAGGCCGGTTCGGCGGGGGCTCGTACGGCCCGCCGCAGCGCCCTGGTGTCCACCGTGGACGATTCTCGTTCGTCTCCGAACGATGGCCGGAGGGTCGACCGGACGACTCGAATATGCTTCCTCCGTTCGGCTCATCCTCGGGTGATGGTGACCACATGGCGACGTGGCAACTCCCCGTTCCGCATGGGATTTGCAGGCTGGCACATGATCGGGAAAGCATTGCCGCGCAACGGATCCGGATCGATCCGAGGCGTATCGCCGTCACCGAATCCGGTGCGGTGCGTGGCTGGGACCGGTCTCGGCCGGTTGCGTCTACTGTGGAATCTGAACCAGGTATTTGCCAGTTTCGGTGGCGCGTGTTGTATTTGCGGTGCACAGTGATGTCATGAGCAGCAGCGGTGCTGAGCGGTACTACTGGTGCCTATCTCACCAACGGGTCGAGTCCGAGGCTGACATGTGTGCGGGAAAGGATCGCCTCGGCCCCTATGATTCGGCAGCAGAAGCCGAGCAGGCCCTCGCCAAAGTCCGCGAACGCAACGAGGCGTGGGACGCCGAGGACGAACGGTGGGAAGGCAAGCGCTAGCACGACGCCGGAGCACGGGCGACCGCGAACCGCCCGGGCCCGACGGCACGGAATCCGTCCACCCGCACAACCCAACCGCGAACATCCCGCAGGACGCGGGATAACTCCTCCAGGAGGACCACGATGGCCGCAGCAAACAAGGCCACCAAGAGATCGGCCGCAGCGCGCGCGGCCGCGACCAACGCGGCGGTCCAGGCCTCCGCGACGACCGACCCGGCCCCCGCCAAGGCCCGTGGGACGGTCGCGGCAAGTTCCCCCCGCCGCACCGCAACGGCGGCAGTGACCCCGGCGTCTTCGGCGTCGACGTCGTCGCGGAAGCCGGCGGCGGCCAAGGCTGCGACCCCGGCGGCGAAGAAGACGGCGGCGGCCAAGTCGGCCACCCCCGCGAAGAAGACGGCGGCGGCCAAGTCGGCCACCCCCGCGAAGAAGACGGCGGCGGCGGCCAAGACGGCGACGCCGGCGGCGAGGAAGACGACGACGGTGGCGGCCGCGAAGACCGTTACTCCGGCGGCGAAGACGACGGTGGCGGCCAAGGCGGCCACCCCGGCGGCGAAGTCCACGACCGCGGCGAAGAGGACCGCGGCCAAGACGGCGACGCCGGCGGCCAAGACGACCGTCGCGGCGGCGAAGAAGGCGGCGGCGGCGACCACTACCGCGGTCAAGGCGGCAGCTAAGACGACCACCGCGGCGGCGAAGAAGGCGGCGGCGAAGACCACCACCGCGGTCAAGGCGGCAGCCAAGACGACCACCGCGGCGGCCAAGAAGACCACGGCCGCGAAGACCACCACGGCCGTGACGACCACCGCGGCGGCGAGGAAGGCCGCGACCGCGAAGGCCACCCCGGCGAAGCAGACCGCCACGGCGAAGGCGGCCCCGGCGAAGGCGGCGACCAGGGCGACGGCGGCCAAGGCGGCGACGAAGGCGACCGCGGCGAAGACGACGGCGGCCAGGGTCACCAAGGCGGCGGCCACCAAGGCGGCGGCGACCGCAGCCAAGGCGACCGCGGCGAAGACGACCACGGCCAAGGCCACCAAGTCGGCGGCGGCGAAGGCTGCCCCGGCGACGGCGACCAAGGCGACCGCGGCGAAGGCGACGGCGACTAGGGCCACCAAGGCGGCGGCGAAGGCGGCTCCGGCGAAGGCCGCCACCAAGGCCACGGCCGCCAAGACCGCCGCGAAGTCGGCGGCGAAGGCGACGGCGACCAAGGCCACCGCGGCGAAGTCGGCGGCGAAGGCGGCCCCGGCGAAGGCGACGGCGACCAAGGCCACCGCGGCGAAGTCGGCGGCAAAGGCAGCCCCGGCGAAGGCGACGACCCGGACGGCCGCCGCCAAGGCCGCCCCGGCCAAGACGGCGGCGAAGGCGACCACGGCCAGGGCGACCAAGTCGGCGGCGGCCAAGGCGGCCCCGGCGAAGGCGACCACGGCCAGGGCGACCGCGGCCAAGGCGACCAAGTCGGCGGCGGCGAAGGCGGCCCCGGCGAAGGCCACTCCGGTCAAGACCGCGGCGACGAAGACGACGGGCATCAAGGCCACGGCGACCAAGGCCACGACCAGGACGACCGCCGCCAAGTCCACCGCGGCGAAGGAGGCCCCGGCGAAGGCCGCCACCAAGGCCACGGCGGCCAAGGCGACCACGGCCAAGGCGACCGCGACCGCGGCCAAGGCGACCGCGGCCAAGGCGACCAAGTCGGCGGCGGCGAAGGCGGCCCCGGCGAAGGCCACTCCGGCCAAGACCGCGGCGACGAAGACGACGGGTGCCAAGGCCACGGCGACCAAGGCCACGGCGACCAAGGCCACGGCGAAGAAGACGGCGCCGGCGAAGACGACCACCGCACGGAAGGCGCCGGCCCGCAAGGCCGCCACGCCGCCCGCCGCGGCGGCCGAGGCCCCGCAGACGCTCGCCCCCGCGTTGGTCGAGCCGGTCGAGTCCGTCGAGCCGGTCGAGCCGGCGACGCCCCCGGCGGTCATCGCCGAGGGTGGCCTGGACGCCGGCGCCCCGGCGGCGGTGGAGGACACCGAGTCGGAGCCCGCGTCGGGCGCCGCGACCGAGGCCATCCCGGGCCGCGAGAACGGCAACAACCCGGAGGAGGCCGCGAGCATGACGCCGGAGGACTGGGCGAGCATCGCCCGCCCGTAACGGAGATATTCGCAATGACGGCCGGTCCGCCCTGCTGGGCGGGCCGGCCGTCCGCCTTCTCCGCGGGGTGGGTGAGCGATGACGCGCCGTTCGCGGGAGTCCGTGGGTGAACCGGACTGGTATGACTGACCGGTGACCGCACGCCGTGTTCTCGCCCCGCGCATCGACTTCAGCGCGCTGCGCCACGAGCTCGACCTGCCCGACGGGTTCTCCGCCGACGCCGAGGGGGAGGCCCGGGAGGCCGCCGCGCGGGCGTTGGACGACCGGGCCGACCGCACCGAGCTCGAGTTCGTCACCATCGACCCGCCCACCTCGAAGGACCTCGACCAGGCGCTGTTGCTGCTGCGGCGCGACGGCGGATACCGGGTCCACTACGCCATCGCCGACGTCGCGGCGTTCGTCACGCCCGGTGGGGCGCTGGAGCGCGAGACGTGGAAGCGCGGCCAGACCGTGTACCTGCCCGATGGCAAGGTACCGCTGCACCCGCCGGTGCTCAGCGAGGGCGCCGCGAGCCTGCTGCCCGACCAGGTGCGGCCCGCGGTGCTGTGGACGATCGACCTCGACGAGGCCGGGGCGACCGTCGCCGTGGACGTCGCCCGGGCGCGGGTGCGCAGCCGGGCCAAGCTCGACTACGCCTCCGTGCAGCGCGACGCCGTCGCGGGGACGCCGCACCCGTCGGTGGCCCTGCTGCCGGAGGTCGGCCGGCTGCTCGTCGCGCTGGGGCTGGACCGTGGCGCGGTGAATCTGCCGATGCCCGAGCAGGAGATCGAGCCGGACGGGGACGGCTGGCGGCTCACCCTGCGCGCGCCGGTCGCCGTCGAGGAGTACAACGCGCAGATCTCGCTGCTCACCGGAATGGCCGCGGCCCGCATCATGCTCGGCGGCGGGGTGGGGCTGCTGCGCACGATGCCGCCCCCGCCGCCCGAGACCGTCGAGGCGCTGCGGGTGGCGGCGCGGGCGCTCGGGATACCGTGGCCCGACCATGCCACGCCCGGGCGGGTCATCGCCGGGCTCGACTTCTCCCAGCCGCGGGCCGCGGCCCTGCTCGACCAGGCGGCCGAGATGATGCGCGGTGCCGGCTACACGCCCTTTGACGGCGCGCCGCCCCAGCAGCCCCTGCACGCCGCCGTGGCCGCGTCGTACGCACACGTGACGGCCCCGCTGCGGCGCCTGGCCGACCGATACGTCACCGAGGTGTGCCTGGCCCTGCACGAGGGCGCAGCGGTGCCCTCGTGGGCCCGGGAGGCGCTACCGAAGCTGCCCGAGGTGATGACCCGCACCGACCGGGTCTCCGGTGCCGCCGAGCGGGGCGCGGTCGACCTCGTCGAGGCGGTGCTGCTGCAGAGTCGCGTCGGCGAGACCTTCGAGGCCGCCGTGCTCGACGTCGACCCGGCCCGCCGCCGCGCGGACATCGCGATCGACGACCCGCCGGTGCGAGCCCGCTGCGAGGGCGACGGACTGCCGCTGGGGGAGCGCGTGGCGGTACGGCTCACGGAAGCCGACCCGGCCAAGCGGAGGGTGGTCTTCCAGGAGGTACAACTGGAGGCATGACCTACGACCAGAGCGCCCTGCCCGACGTTTCGGGGCTGTCCGTCGGCATCATCGGCGGCACCGGTCCCCAGGGGCGCGGCCTTGCCTACCGTTTCGCCCGCGCCGGACAGCGGGTCCTCGTCGGATCCCGCTCGACCGAGCGCGGCGAGCACGCGGCGCAGGGGCTGCGCGACATGCCAGGCGTCGGGCCGGACCTCGTCGCCGGCGGTGACAACGCGTTCGCCGCCGGCGCCGACGTCGTCATCGTCGCGGTGCCGTGGGAGGGCCACGCGGGCATCGTCTCCGAGCTGGCGCCGCTGCTGATCGGCGGGAAGATCGTCGTGGACTGCGTCAACCCGCTCGGCTTCGACAAGCAGGGGCCGTATCCGCTGCGGGTCGAGGAGGGCAGCGCCGCCGAACAGGCCGCCACCCTGCTGCCCGAGGCCCGGGTCTGCGCCGCGTTCCACCACGTCAGCGCGGTGCTGCTGGCCGACCCCGAGGTCGACGCCGTCGACCTGGACGTGCTCGTGCTCGGCGACGACCGCGACGCCACCGACCAGGTGCAGGCGCTGGCCGCGCGGATCGCCGGCATGCGTGGTGTGTACGCCGGTCGGCTGCGCAACGCCGGACAGGTCGAGGCGCTGACGGCGAACCTCATCGCCATGAACAAGCGGTACAAGGCCCACGCCGGGATCCGGGTGACCGACCTGTGAGCGACGCGTTCGACCCCGTATTCGACCCATGGTCCGCGGAGTTCGTCGCGGCGCCGTATGCGGCCTATGCGCGCCTGCGCGAGGAGTCGCCGGTGCGCTGGTTCGAGCCGAGCCGGCAATACCTCGTCTCCCGTCACGAGGACGTCAACGCGCTGCTGCGCGACCGCCGGCTGGGCCGCAGCTACCTGCACGTGAGCACCCACGAGGAGATGGGCCGCACGGCGCCGCCGGACTACCAGGAGCCGTTCTGGACGCTCAACAACAACGGCATGCTCGACCGTGAGCCGCCCGACCACACGCGGCTGCGCCGGCTGGTGTCGCAGGCGTTCACCCCGCGGCGGGTGGAGGCCCTGCGCCCGGTCGTGCGGCGGCTCGCCGAGGAGCTCGTCGACGCGTTCGTGGCCGAGGGCGGCGGCGACCTGATCGCCCAGGTCGCCGAGCCGCTGCCGGTGACCGTCATCGCCGAGCTGCTCGGCGTCCCCGAGGCCGACCGGCACCACCTGCGGCCCTGGTCGGCCGCGATCTGCGGGATGTACGAGCTCAACCCCTCCCGCGAGACGGCCGAGGCGGCGGTGCGCGCGTCGGAGGAGTTCTCGCAGTACCTGCGCGCGCTGGCCCGCCGTCGCAAGGACGACCCGCGCGACGACCTCGTCAGCGCCCTCGCTGCGGTCGAGGGGCTCAGCGAGGACGAGCTCATCGGCACCTGCGTGCTGCTGCTCAACGCCGGGCACGAGGCGACCGTCAACGTCACCGGCAACGGCTGGCGCGCGCTGCTGCGGCACCCGGACCAGCTGCGGAAGATCAAGGACGACCCAGGCCTTCTCGACGGCGCGATCGAGGAGCTGATGCGCTTCGACACCCCGCTGCAGATGTTCGAGCGGTGGGTGCTCGAGGACATCGAGGTGCACGGCGTGCCGATCCCGCGGGGCAGCGAGGTCGCCCTGCTGTTCGGCTCGGCCAACCACGACCCGGCCGCGTTCGCCGACCCGGAGAGTCTCGACGTCACCCGCCGGGACAACCCGCACATCTCCTTCGGCGCGGGCATCCACTACTGCCTCGGCGCCCCGCTGGCCCGCATCGAGCTCGCCGCGTCGTTCGGGGCGTTGCTGGCCAAGGCGCCCGGCCTGCGCCTGGAGCGCGAGCCGGTCTACAAGCCCGGATACGTCATCCGCGGCCTGGAAAGCCTGGACGTCTCGGTGTAGACGGATAAATCCGGACGTCGGAGCGTCCGGATTTATCCGTTACTTCCTTGAAATAGTGCGAATCGCGGTGGCGGTCAGTCGAAGGTGTGTTCCTGCGCCGGGAAGACGCCCGAGCGGACCTCCTCGGCGAACGCGTGCGTCGCGTCGGTGAGGGCGCCGGCCAGGTCCGCGTAGCGCTTGACGAACCGCGGCGTCTTCCCCGTCCGCATGCCCGCCATGTCCTGCCAGACCAGCACCTGAGCGTCGGTGTCCGCACCCGCGCCGATGCCGATCGTGGGGATGTGCAGCTCATGCGTGATGCGCTTCGCGACCTCACCCGGCACCATTTCCAGCACCACCGCGAACGCGCCCGCTTCGGCGACCGCGTGCGCGTCGCCCACGACGTCCTCGGCGGCGTCGCCGCGGCCCTGGACGCGGTATCCGCCGATCGTGTGCTCGCTCTGCGGAGTGAAGCCGATGTGCGCCACGACCGGGATGCCGGCGCTGGTCAGCGCGGCGATCTGGGGCGCGACCCGCCGGCCGCCCTCCAGCTTCACCGCGTGACAGCCGCCCTCCTTCATGAAGCGGACCGCGGTGCGCAGCGCCTGCGCGGGGCCCTCCTCGTATGAGCCGAACGGCAGGTCACCGACCACGAGCGCGCGCCGTGTCGAGCGGACCACCGCACGCACGAGCGGGAGCAGCTCGTCCACGGAGACGGACACCGTGGACTCGTACCCGTAGACGTTGTTGGCGGCGGAGTCGCCCACCAGCAGGACGGGGATGCCGGCCTGGTCGAAGATGCCGGCGGTGTACTGGTCATACGAGGTGAGCATCGGCCACCGCTCGCCGCGCTCCTTGGCGGCGATGAGGTCTCTGGTGCGCACCCGGCGATTGACGGCGCCACCGTACAGGGACGGAATTTCGGACATCAGCGTCCTCCCTCACTCCTCGAGGCCCCGTTCGGGGTCCCCGGGCTTACCCAACGATGGTCGCACCGGCGGCGCCGGATACGCATCCGTTAGATGCGGTTTTTCACAGCATCGAGCCAATGGCGGGGTCTGCGGCGTCGTGACCGGCCCGCCGCCGACGCGGAAGCCGGCGTCAGCGGGGCACGGTCTTGGGCCGCACGACCCGGCCGTGCCGGAACCGGTTCGTGATCGGCAGGCCGTGGTCGCGCGCGGACGCCCGCGCCGAGATCCGGGTGCCCGGCGGGATCCGGCGGCGGCGGTACTCCGCCGAGTCCACCATCCGCAGCGCGCGATCGACGAGCCCCGGGTCGTACCCCTCGGCCACGAGGTCGTCGCGGCCCAGGCCCTCGTCGACGTAGCCGGTCAGGATCGCGTCGAGCGCCTCGTGGCCGGCCGGCGGCCCGGCGATCGCGCGCCGCGGAATCGGCGGGGGCTCGTCGCGCCGCTCCGCCTCCTCGTTGCGCCACTGGGCGAGCCGCCGTACGAGCGTGCGCGGCACGTCCTTGAGCGGGTCGAAGGCGGCCTCGGGGCCGCCCTGCAGGATCGGGTCGCCGATCGCGAGCGCGCTGCGGTCGCCGGCGGTCAGCAGCAGGCGCTGCTCCTGGTCGGCCAGCGTGGCGAGGATCACCCCGCGGACGCGGGCCGGCAGCAGTTCCAGCGCGGGACCGCCGAGCGCGAGGTTGGCCAGGAAGCCGTCGACCATCGGCTGGATCGGCTCCACGCGGAAGTCCAGGCCGGTGCGTAGGGCCAGGTCGCGCGCGTCGTCGCGGGACGCCGTGGAGGACGGCTCGCCGGGCATCGAGAGGCCGGCCACGCCGGCCGGGCCGAGCGCGTCGCAGGCGATCGCGGCGGCGACGGCCGAGTCGATGCCGCCCGACAGGCCCAGGGCGACGCTGTGGTAGCCGTTCTTGTGCGCGTAGTCGCGCAGGCCCAGCACCAGTGCCTGCCAGACCTCGGCCTCGTCGACGCCCCGCGCGGCGATCTGCGGCGGCGGGGCGGGCCGGGCCGGCTCGGGCACCGCGTCCGAGAGCGTCGCGTGCCCGGGCGCCGCAGCGCCGGCGGGCCGCGCAGCCGCGGCGGGCAGGTCGAGGTCGAGCACCATCAGCCGCTCGGCGAACAGGGGCGCGCGGGCGATCAGGGCGCCGTCCGGGCGTACGACCATGGAATCCCCGGCGAAGACCAGCTCGTCCTGTCCGCCGACGAGGTTCACGCTCGCGACGGTGGCACCGGCCTGCGGGGCGCGCCGGGCGAGCAGGGCGAGGCGGGTGTCGTCCGGGTCGAGCTCGTACGGCGCCGCGTCGGCGTGCACCACCAGCCCGGCGCCCGCGCGCCTCGCTTGCGCGAACGGGCCGCCGCCGCGCTCGGGGTCGGCGGCGTCCTCGGGGTCCTCAAGGTCCTCGCCGACGGCCAGTGCGACGTGGACGCCGCCGACGCGCACCACGACCGGCGGCTCGCCAGACCCGCCGCCGTCCGCGGGGCCGGTCACCCGGGCGCCGCGGTACAGCACCGCCGTCGCCGCGTGCGGCCCCGACCCGCCGGCGTTGCCGGCGTCCAAGCATCCGGCCAGCACGACGATGTCGCCCAGGCCGCGCTCGGCCAGGCGCCGGGCCAGGTCGTCGACCGCCCGCCGGCACGCGACCAGGAAAGGCTCCTGCAGCGCCAGGTCCCCGACGGGATGCCCGGTGAGCATCAGCTGCGGGAACGCCACCACGTGGGCGCCCTCGCCGGCCGCGCGGGCCGTCCAGGCGAGCACGAGGGCCGCGTTGCCGGTCAGGTCGCCCACCGTCGGGTCGGCCTGGGCCAGGGCCAGCCGCAACCGGGCCATGGTGTTCCTAGCGCGGCCCGCACCGCGGTCCGCAGTGTGGCCCGCAGCGCGGTCCGTTGTGTGCTCCGCGATGTGCTCTTCGGTGTGATCCGGCCTCACGGTCACCGCCTCCGTGACGTTCACTCCCGTGCCGGGCCGGATGCCGCGGTCCGGTAACTTGTGTGTAATAGCGTCGGGTGAGACTTGCCCGAATTCGTCGTAGACATTCAGCCGTAGCCAGACCGCAGCTCGTGGGGGCATCGCCGTGGACCGTCAGCAGGAGTTCGTGCTCCGCACGCTCGAAGAGCGGGACATCCGCTTCGTCCGGCTGTGGTTCACCGATGTGCTGGGGACACTCAAGAGCGTCTCGGTGGCGCCGGCCGAGCTCGAGTCGGCGTTCGAGGAGGGCATCGGGTTCGACGGCTCCGCCATCGAGGGCTTCGCCCGGGTCTACGAGTCGGACATGGTGGCCATGCCCGACCCGACGACGTTCCAGGTGTTCCCGTTCGAGGGCGGCATGTCCGGCGAGAGCGCCCGCATGTTCTGCGACATCACCCTGCCCGACGGCTCGCCGTCCTGGGCCGACCCGCGCCACGTGCTGCGCCGGGCGCTGTCGAAGGCGGCCGAGAAGGGCTTCACCTTCTACACCCACCCCGAGATCGAGTTCTTCCTGCTCGAGTCGCTCGGCGCGGACGGCTCGATCCCGGTGCCGGTCGACAGCGGGGGATATTTCGACCACACCACCCACGCCGTCGCCCGCGACTTCCGCCGCCAGGCGGTGCTCGCCCTGGAGCGGATCGGCATCTCGGTCGAGTTCAGCCACCACGAGGTCGCGCCCGGCCAGCAGGAGATCGACCTGCGCTACGCCGACGCGCTCACCACGGCCGACAACATCATGACGTTCCGGCACGTCATCAAGGAGGTCGCGCTGTCGCACGGCGTGCACGCGACCTTCATGCCCAAGCCGTTCACCGAGCAGCCAGGCAGCGGCATGCACACGCACCTGTCGCTGTTCGAGGGCGAGCGCAACGCGTTCCACGACGCCAGCGACCCGATGAAGCTCTCCAAGGTCGGCCAGGCGTTCATCGCCGGCCTGCTCGTGCATGCCCGGGAGTACACCGCCATCACGAACCAGTGGGTGAACTCCTACAAGCGGCTCTTCCCGCAGACGCTGCCCAACCGGATCACCGAGTCGCCGGCGTATGTCTGCTGGGGGCACAAGAACCGCTCGGCGCTGGTGCGGGTCCCGGCCTACGGCAAGCCGAACTCGGCGCGCATCGAGGTGCGCTCGCTCGACTCGGCCTGCAACCCCTACCTCGCCTACGCGGTCATGCTCGGCGCCGGGCTGCGCGGCATCGAGCAGGGCTACGAGCTGCCGCCCGGCGCCGAGGACGACGTGTGGGCGCTGACCGACGGCGAGCGCCGCGCGGCCGGCTACGAGTCGCTGCCGGAGAACCTCTCCGAGGCCATCGACGTCATGTCCGGCTCGGAGCTGGTCGCCGAGGTCCTCGGCGAGCACGTCTTCGACTTCTTCCTGAAGAACAAGCGGACCGAATGGGAGGAGTATCGCCGGGTGGTGACCCCGTTCGAGCGGGAGCGCTACCTCGGGATGATGTGACGCCCTTGGCGTCGTGGCCGAGGGATCCACGACGGCCGAGGACGTGACCGGCGGGGCTCCATAGGTCGTGCGGTCGTTATTGTCGGGGCGTGACGATCGAAGGCAGCATCGCGGGGGCCGCCCCGAGAGGAAACACGGCACTCGTGGTGGAGAACGACCCATTCGACGGGGCCGCCCGGCTCGGCGAGTGGCTCACCGGCGGCGGGCTGCGGCTGGAGGTGCTCCGGCCGCACGCGGGCGAGGCGCTGCCGCCCGATCTCGACGGGTACGCCGCGCTGGTCGTGCTCGGCGGCGAGCAGGACGCCTTCCCCGACGAGCGCGGCGAGCGCGCCGCGCCGTGGTTCGACGAGCTTGAGGGGCTGCTCCGCAAGGCGGTCCGGCACAAGGTACCGACGCTGGCGATCTGCCTCGGCGCGCAGCTGCTCGCCCGCGCGCTCGGCGGCACCGTCGAGCGCAGCGCCGCCGGACCCGAGATCGGGGTGCGGCTGGTCGCGCGGCGCGACGTCGCCGACGACGACCCGATCTTCGCCGCGGTGCCGTTCGCGCCCGACGTGCTCCATTGGCACCACGACGAGATCGTCGAGCTGCCGATGAACGCCACCCTGCTGGCCGCCTCGACGCATTATCCGATCCAGGCGTACCGCATCGGCGGCGCCGCGTGGGGCCTGCAGTTCCACATCGAGTGCGACCTCGAGATGTTCGCGCAGTGGGCGATGGACGGCGTCGGAACCCTCGGCGAGCTCGGCATCGACGCCGTCGAGCTGCTGGAGCGGGTCGACGCGGCGCTCGACGACGTGGCCGACGTCTGGAAGCCCTTCGCCGAGCGGTTCGCGGCCGTCGCCCTGGGCCGGACACCGCGCGCCGGCGAGGGCGGGCTGCGCTCCCTGCCGCTGCTCGGGCCGCGCTGATGGACCCGATCGCGAAGACCGGCCCCGGGCATCTGGCGCGGTTCGGGTTCACCGACAACGAGCGCACGGAAGCCATGACCGGGCCCGGCGGGCTGCGCCTGTGGGACCCGGTCGCGCGCCGGCCCGCCGACGACGAGGCCGCGGCGGTGCTCGACACGCTGTACTTCGCCGCCGACCCCGACCTGGCCCTCTTCCAGCTGCACCGGCTGGTGGAGGCGGCGGGGGAGGAGGTGCTCACGGCGGTCCTGACGGACAAGGCACTGCGCCGCCGCCTCATCGGCGTCCTCGGCGTCTCCGCGACCCTCGGCGACATGCTCGTGGCCAACCCCGACGAGTGGCGCGAGCTGACCGGGGAGCAGAGCAGGCGGGCGGCCGGCTACTCCACGCGGGACGTCTCCACCGTGCCGTCGCTGCGCAGCGGATACCGCCGGGAGCTGCTGCGCATCGTGGCCGCCGACCTGACCGGTGCCGCCGACGTCGAGGTCACCATGCGCTGCCTGACGGAGCTGGCCGACGCGACCCTGCAGGCGGCACTGGCCATCGCCGTCGGCGAGCAGGGCACCGGCGCCTGCCGCCTCGCCGTCGTCGCGATGGGCAAGTGCGGCGGGCGGGAGCTCAACTACGTCAGCGACGTGGACGTCGTCTTCGTCGCCGAGCCCGACGGCGGCGCCGACACCGAGACCGCGATGCGGGCCGGCAGCGCGCTGGCCGCCCGGATGATGGAGATCTGCGGGTTCGTCGCCTGGCCCGTGGACGCGGCGCTGCGCCCGGAGGGCAGTCGCGGCGCGCTGGTGCGGACCGTCGCGTCACACCTGGCGTACTACAAGAAATGGGCGAAGACCTGGGAGTTCCAGGCGCTGCTGAAGGCCCGTCCGGCCGCGGGCGACCAGGCCCTCGGCGAGCAGTGGCTCGCCGAGCTGCAGCCGCTGATCTGGTCCGCGGCCGAGCGGCCGGAGGCCGTCGAGGAGGTGCGCGGCATGCGCCGGCGCATCATCGAGGTCATCCCGCGCGCCGAGGTCGACCGCGAGATCAAGCGGGGCCCGGGCGGCCTGCGCGACATCGAGTTCGCCGTGCAGCTGCTGCAGCTCGTGCACGGCCGCGCAGACGAGTCGCTGCGCACCCCGACCACGCTCGCCGGGCTGCGCGCGCTGATCGAGGGCGGCTACGTCGGCCTCGCCGACGGCGAGGCCCTGCTGCGCGCGTACCGCTTCCTGCGCGTCGTCGAGCACCGCCTGCAGCTGCAGCGGCTGCGCCGCACGCACACCGTCCCGGACGACCCGGCCGGGCTGCGCTGGCTCGCCCACGCCCTCGGCTACCGGCCCAGCGCCGCCCGGGACGCCGTCGAGTCGTTCCGGGCCGAATGGGTGCGCCATGCCGGTGAGGTGCGCCGCCTGCACGCCAAGCTCTTCTACCGCCCGCTGCTGGAGGCCGTCGCCCGGGTGCCCACCGAGCAGCTGCGGCTGACCCCCGACGCCGCCCGCGCCCGCCTCGACCTGCTCGGCTTCGCCGACCCGGCGGGCGCGCTGCGGCACATCGAGGCCCTCACCGGCGGCGTGTCGCGCACCGCGGCGATCCAGCGTCAGCTGCTGCCGGCGCTGCTGAGCGAGTTCGCCGACGCGCCCGAGCCGGACCGGGGCCTGCTGGCGTATCGCCAGGTCTCGGAGAAGGTCGGCAACACCCCGTGGTATCTGCGGCTGCTGCGCGACGAGGGCCCGGTCGCCCTGCGCCTGGCGCGGCTGCTCGCCCTGTCGCGGTACGTCACCGACCTGCTCGTGCACGACCCGGAGGCCCTGCGCCTGCTGGCCGACGACGCGGAGCTGGTGCCGCGCAGCGCCGAGGTCCTCACCGAGGGATTCGCCGCCGCGGCCGCCCGCCACGACGACCCGGAGACCGCCATCAACGCGGTCCGCGCCCTGCGCCGCCGGGAGCTGTTCCGCATCGCCTGTGCCGACCTGCTGGGCCTGCTCGACGTCACCGACGTCGGCGACGCCCTCTCCGCCGTCATCGACGCGACCCTGCGCGCCACTCTCGGCGTGACGGCCGCGCTGCCGACCGGCACGGCCGCGCCGCTGGAGTTCGCCATCATCGGCATGGGCCGCCTCGGCGGCGCCGAGATCAGCTACCCGTCCGATGCCGACGTGCTCTTCGTCTACGAGGCCGCGCCCGGCCTGGCCGACGACGCCGCCAGCGGCGTGGCCCTGAGCATCGCCGAGGAGCTGCGCCGCCTGCTCGCCCGCCCCGCGCACGACCCGCCGCTGGGTGTCGACGCCGACCTGCGCCCGGAGGGCCGCCAGGGCCCGCTGGTGCGCAGCCTGAAGGCATACCAGCAGTACTACGCCCGCTGGTCGAAGGTCTGGGAGGCCCAGGCGCTGCTGCGCGCCCGCGCGGTGGCCGGCTCCGCGCCCCTCGGCGCCCGCTTCCTGGAGGTCGCCGACGCCAAGCGCTACCCGCCGGGCGGCCTCACCCGCGAGCAGATCCACGAGATCCGCCGCCTCAAGGCCCGCGTCGACAGCGAACGCCTCCCGCGCGGCGCCGACCCGGCCACGCACACCAAGCTGGGCCGTGGCGGCCTGGCCGACGTCGAGTGGACCGTGCAGCTGCTGCAGCTGCAGCACGGCCACGCGGAGCCGTCCCTGCGCACCCCGCGCACGCTGGAGGCCCTCGCCGCCGCCACCGCCGCCGGCCTGATCGACCACTCCGACGCCGCCGCCCTCGAGGCCGCTTGGCGCCAGGCGTCCCGCCTGCGCAACCTGCTGACCCTGGTCCGCGGCCGCGCGACGGATCAGCTCCCGCGCCAGGGCCCCGACCTGGCCGCCGCGGCGTCGGTCCTGGGTGGGGGCGTCGAACCGCAGGAGTTCCTGGACGAGTACCTCCGCGTGGCCCGCCGCGCCCGCGCGGTGGTCGAACGCATCTTCGGCGCCGCCTGAACGGGCGAGCGGCCCGCCCCGGAAGCTCCGGGACGGGCCGCTGCGGTGGAGCAGGACGTGTGACGGATCACACGTCGTAGTACATGGCGAACTCGTGCGGGGTCGGGCGCAGGCGGACCGGGTCGACCTCGTTCACGCGCTTGTACGAGATCCAGGTGTCCACCAGGTCCTGGGTGAAGACGCCGCCCTCGAGCAGGAAGCCGTGGTCGGCCTCCAGCGAGTCCAGCACCTCCGGCAGCGAGCCCGGGACCTGCTTGACGTTCGCGACCTCCTCCGGCGGCAGGTCGTACAGGTCCTTGTCGATCGGGGCCGGCGGCTCGATCTTGTTCTTGACGCCGTCCAGGCCGGCCATCAGCATGGCCGAGAAGGCCAGGTAGACGTTGGCCGACGGGTCCGGCACGCGGAACTCGACGCGCTTGGCCTTCGGGTTGTTGCCCGTCACCGGGATACGGGTGCAGGCGGAGCGGTTGCGCTGCGAGTACACCAGGTTGACCGGCGCCTCGTAGCCCGGCACCAGGCGGCGGTACGAGTTGACCGTCGGGTTGGTGAAGGCCAGCAGCGACGGGGCGTGGTGCAGCAGGCCGCCGATGTACCAGCGGGCCGTGTCCGACAGGCCGCCGTAGCCGGTCTCGTCGTAGAACAGCGGCTCGCCGCCCAGCCACAGCGACTGGTGCGTGTGCATGCCGGAGCCGTTGTCGCCGAACAGCGGCTTGGGCATGAACGTCGCGGTCTTGCCGGCGGCCCAGGCGGTGTTCTTCACGAGGTACTTGAACAGCTGCATCTGGTCGCCGGAGTGCAGCAGGGTCGAGAACTTGTAGTTGATCTCGGCCTGGCCGGCGGTGCCGACCTCGTGGTGCGACCGCTCGACCTCGAAGCCGGCGCCCAGCAGCTTCCGCACGATCTGGTCACGCAGGTCGGCGTAGTGGTCGACCGGCGGGACCGGGAAGTAGCCGCCCTTGTAGGCGGTCTTGTAGCCGCGGTTGCCGCCCGGCTCGTCCTTGCCGGAGTTCCACCAGCCCTCGATCGAGTCGATGTAGTAGTACGCCTGGTTCGCCGACGTCTCGTGGCGGATCGAGTCGAAGATGTAGAACTCCGCCTCGGCGCCGAAGTACGCCGTGTCCGCGATGCCGCTCGACTTGAGGTACGCCTCCGCCTTCCTCGCCACGTTGCGCGGGTCACGCGAGTATGCCTCGTGCGTGAACGGGTCGTGGATGAAGAAGTTCAGCGCCAGGGTCTTCTCGACCCGGAACGGGTCGATGAAGGCGGACGTCGCGTCGGGCAGCAGGAGCATGTCCGACTCGTGGATCGCCTGGAACCCACGGATGGACGAGCCGTCGAAGGCCAGACCCTCGGTGAAGACCTTCTCGTCGAACGACTCGGCCGGCAAGTTGAAGTGCTGCATGACGCCAGGCAGGTCACAGAAGCGAACGTCGACGAAGCGGACGCCCTCATCCTTCACGTATCGCAACAGCTCTTCAGAATTGGCGAACACTCGTCCTCCAGGTGGCAGGCATGACCAGTCTGGTGATCACTTCAGTGTGAAGCTTGCTGGTTGGGCGACCGTAGAACCGTGCGATTGCCCCGGCGTGTCTCGACTGTTTCCGCTGTGTTTCGCGGCTCTTTGCTCGCCCGATCAGCGCCGGTGGGTCATTCGATAGTCTGACTCGTCGTGGAACCAACCCCGGCAACCCTGGCCCGTCGCTTCGGCGCCCTGCTCATCGACTGGATCTCGTGCCTGCTCATCGCGGGCGCGTTCGCGAGCCCGACCGACGAGCCGTGGCTGGCACCGGGGGTGTTCGTCGTCGTGTATGGCCTGTTCCTCGGCTTCTTCGGGCAGACCGTGGGCATGTGGCTGTTTCGGATCCGTTGTGTGTCAATCACCACAGGCCGCCCCGTCGGCGTGCCGCGGGCACTGCTGCGGGCCGTCATCATGCTCCCGCTGGTCACCGCGCTGATCCTGGACCAGAAACAGCGCGGCCTGCACGACCGGGCCGTCGGCTCGATCGTGCAGGCCGTCTGAGCGGGTCTCAGCGCCCGCGCATCGCCTTGAACTGCCCCTTCGGGGGCTTCATGTTCTTGGGCAGGGCGCCCCGCGGCATCTGCGGCCGCGCCGAGAGCGCGGTGAGCCGCTTGTCGAGGGAGTTGACGTCCTTGGACGTGATCGTGCGCGGCAGCCGGATCAGCGTGCTGCGCAGTTTGGCGAGGGGGATCTGGCCCTCCTCGTTGCCGATCATGAAGTCGCGCAGCTCGGCGTTGCCGATCACCTTCAGCAGGCGGCGCCGCTCCTGACCGATGAGCCCCTTGACCCGGCTCACGTTGCCCTCGCCGATCAGGATCACGCCGGGCCGGCCGATGACCAGGTGCACCATGTCGAACTGCGTCGTCGAGGCGATCGCCGGGCTGACCCGCCAGTCGCCGCGCATGTTCTCGATGATCGACGCGGCGGCGCCGGGCTGCCCCTCGGCCTCCTTCATCATGGCCTTCTGCGAGCGCAGGTTGAGCACGATGACGGTGCCGAGCAGCGCCAGCAGCACGCCCAGCGGGGCCCAGATCCACGACAGGCCCAGTGCGATAGCGACGCCCACCGCGATCAGCGGCACGAGGACGACCGTCACCACGAGGGGCACGAATGCCTTGTCTCGTTTCGCGGTGAACGAGAAGACCATGCCGATCTGCTTGAGCCGTGTGAAGAAGGAGGCCTTCTCCGGCTCCTGGGCCTTTGCCATACCTCCGAGTCTAGAGGGAGGGCATCAAGCCTTGAGAGCCCGGCTGTCCAGCGCCTGGCGATACAGCCGGCCGGCCCGGTAGGACGAGCGAACCAGCGGCCCGCTCAGCACGCCGGCGAAGCCGATCTGCTCGGCCTCCTCGCGCAGCTCGACGAACTCCTCCGGCTTGACCCACCGCTCCACGGGGTGGTGGCGAGGCGACGGGCGCAGGTACTGCGTGATCGTCACCAGCTCGCATCCGGCCTCGTGGAGGTCGCGCAGCGCCTGCGACACCTCGGCCCGCTCCTCGCCCATGCCGAGGATCAGGTTGGACTTGGTCACCAGGCCGGCCTCGCGCGCCAGGGTGAGCACGCCCAGGGACCGCTCGTAGCGGAATGCCGGACGGATGCGCTTGAAGATCCGCGGCACGGTCTCCACGTTGTGCGCGAGCACCTCCGGCCGCGCCGCGAACACCTCGGCGAGCAGGTCCGGCTCGCCGTTGAAGTCGGGGATGAGCAGCTCGACGCCACACCCCTCGACGAGGGCGTGGATCTGCTGGACGGTCTCCGCGTAGAGCCACGCGCCGCCGTCGGGCAGGTCATCGCGGGCCACGCCGGTCACGGTCGCGTATCGCAACCCCATCGTCGCCACCGACTCGGCGACCCGGCGCGGCTCGTCCGCGTCGAACTCGGCCGGCTTGCCGGTGTCGATCTGGCAGAAGTCGCAGCGGCGGGTGCACTGGTCGCCGCCGATCAGGAAGGTCGCCTCGCGATCCTCCCAGCACTCGTAGATGTTGGGACAGCCGGCTTCCTGGCAGACCGTGTGCAAGCCTTCACGCTGGACGAGCCCCCGTAGATGTGTGTATTCGGGGCCCATCTTGGCCGAAACCTTGATCCACGGCGGTTTGCGCTCAATCGGCGTCTCCGCGTTGCGTGCTTCGATGCGCAGCAGACGACGGCCTTCGGGAACAACGGCGGTCACAGTCCGAAGACTACGCCCGGTGCCTGCTCAACCGCTGGGAACGCGATTGACGTCACGTTTGTGAGGTTTCTCAATCGTTGGTGGTCTTCGCCGACGACGGTCAGTACAGCTGCGTGAGGTGCCGCTCCACGATCGGCAGCACCTCCTCGACGGTCACGTCCCGGCCGAGCTCCGCCGACAGTGACGTGACGCCCGCGTCCCGGATGCCGCAGGGCACGAAGATGTCGTACCGCGAGAGGTCGCAGTCCGCGTTCAGGGCGAACCCGTGCAGCGTGACGCCGCGAGCCACCCGGATCCCGATCGCCGCCACCTTCCGGTCGGGCCCGCGCTCGTCCGCGGGGACCCATACGCCGCTGCGCCCCTCGACCCGTGTCGTGACGAGGCCGAGCTCCGCGCAGACGTCGATGAGCATCTGCTCCATGCGCCGCACGTACGCCACCACGTCCACCGGGTCGGCCAGTCGCATGATCGGGTAACCGACCAGCTGCCCCGGCCCGTGCCAGGTGATCTTGCCGCCCCGGTCCACGTCGATCACCGGCGTCCCGTCGAACGGCCGGTCCGCGGGCTCGGTCCGCTTGCCGGCCGTGTAGACGCTCGGGTGCTCGAGCAGCAGCACCGTGTCCGGTGTCGTGCCCTCGGCCACCTCGTCGTGCACGCGGCGCTGTTCGGCGAGCGCCGCCTCGTATTCCACGATCCCGGCCCGGACGATCCGCATACCCACCACGCTGGTCACGCATGCAGCCTAACCTTGCGGCTCACCGCGGCGGTCGCGCGGACTACCGGGTGCTCGACGAGACGGCCTGCGCGAGGGCCTCGCCGACGGTGCGGTGCGCGAAGGAGAACCCCTCGCGCACCAGCACCGCCGGCAGCACCCGCTGGCTGGCCAGGGCCTCACCGCCGAACTCGCCGACCGCGGCGCGCAGCGCGAACCCGGGCACCGGCAGCAGGCTGGGCCGGTGCAGCACGCTGGCCAGCGCGGCGGAGAACTCGGCGTTGGTGACCGGCTCGGGGCCGGTGAGGTTGACGGGGCCGCTGAGCTCGCGTTCGAGCGCGAACGTGACCGCTGCGAGCCAGTCCGGGAGTGAGATCCACGGCAGGTACTGCCGGCCGCTGCCCATCCGGCCGCCGGCGAAGAGCTTGAACTGCAGATAGAGCGGCTTGAGCATGCCGCCGTCGCGGTCGAGCGGTATCCCGGTGCGCAGCAGCGCGACCCTGGTGCCGGCGTCCTCGGCGGGATGGGTCGCGGCCTCCCACACCTTGCACAGGTCGGCGAGGAAGCCCTCACCCGCGGGGGAGGACTCGTCCACGGTCCGGTCGCCGGTGTCCCCGTAGTAGCCCACGGCCGAGGCGTTGAGCAGCACCTTCGGCCTGGTGGGCGCGGCGGCGATCGCCCGGGCGATGGTCAGGGTGCTGTCCACGCGGCTGTCGACGAGTTCCTTCTTGTACTCCCCGGTCCAGCGCTTGCCGCCCACGCCCGCCCCGGCCAGGTTGATCACCGCGTCGGCGGCCGCCACCACGGTCCCGTCCAGCACCCCGGCGGTCGGGTCCCAGCGCACCTCCCCGGGCCGCGGCGGACGCCGCACCAGCCGGATGACCTGGTGCCCGGCCTCCCGCAGGTGCGGGACCAGGCGCTGGCCCAGAAACCCGGAGGCGCCCGCGATCAGGATCTGCATACCGCCATCTTGCCCTCGGCAGGTACCGTCCGGACAACAATCGGCGCCTGGCTGGTCACGGGGCGATTCTCGCCAGAAAGACGTCAAGGGCGCCCCGTGACCGGGACGCCCTTGACGCAGCGGCTGGCTAGAGGCCGAGGTCGGCCTCGAAGTGACCGGCCTCCAGGCGCTCCTTCACGGTGGTGAGGAAGCGCGCGGCGTCGGCGCCGTCGACGATGCGGTGGTCGTAGGACAGGGCCAGGTAGACCATCGAGCGCGGCGCGATGATCTCGCCGAGCTCCGGGTCGTTGACCACGACGGCCCGCTTGACGACCGCGCCGGTGCCCAGGATCGCCACCTGCGGCTGGTTGATGATCGGCGTGTCGAACAGCGCGCCGCGGCTGCCGGTGTTGGTCAGCGTGAACGTGCCGCCGGCGATGTCGTCCGGGCTCAGCTTGTTGTTGCGGGTCCGGTCGGCCACGTCCGCGATGCGCTTGGCCAGGCCGGCGAGGTTGAGGTCGCCCGCGTTGCGGATGACCGGGACGATGAGGCCCTTCTCGCTGTCCACGGCCATGCCCAGGTGCTCGGCGTCGTGGTACGTGATGGTGCCCGCCTCCAGGTCGATCGAGGAGTTCACCACCGGGTGCACCCGCAGTGCCTCGACCGCCGCGAGGGCGAAGAACGGCAGGAACGACAGCTTCACGCCGTGCGTGGTGAGGAACTGCGCCTTGGCCTTGTCCCGCAGCTTCGCCACCCTCGTGACGTCCACCTCGACGACCGTGGTCAGCTGCGCCGAGATCTGCAGCGACTCGACCATGCGCCGCGCGATGAGCGCCCGCATGCGGGTCAGCTTCTGCGTCTGGCCGCGCAGCGGGCTCGGCGCCGCCTTCGGGGCCGGGGCACCCGTGACGCCCGTGGCGACTGCCGCGGGCGCCGGGGCGGCCGCCAGCCGCTCCGCGGCCTGCTTCTCGGCGGCGGCCTTCGCCGCCGCGTCGAGCACGTCCTGCTTGCGGATCCGCCCGCCGACGCCCGTGCCGGACAGGGCGGACAGGCTCACGCCGTGCTCGGCGGCGAGCTTGCGCACCAGCGGCGTGACGTATCCGGCGTCCTCGGCGACCTTGCCGTTGCCGGCGGGCGCGGTGACGGTGGTCGCCGGCGCGGCGTGCACCGGCGCGGCGGCCGCGGGCTGCGGCTCGGGGGCGGGCCGGGGTGCGGGCTTCGGCTCCGGGGCGGGGGCCGGGGCGGCCTTCGGCTGCGGCGCGGGCTCGGCCTTTGGCTGCGGGGCCGGTGCGGGGGCCGGGGCGGCCTTCGCGGGTGCGGCGCCGGCGATGCCGATGATGGCCAGCTCAGCGCCGACCTCCACCGTCTCGTCCTCGGCGACCTTGATCTCCAGCAGCGTCCCGGCGACCGGCGACGGGATCTCCGTGTCGACCTTGTCGGTGGAGACCTCCAGCAGCGGCTCGTCGGCCTCGACGGCGTCGCCGACCTGCTTCAACCAGCGGGTGACGGTGCCCTCGGTGAGGCTTTCGCCCAGCGCCGGCATCTTCACCGGGGTGCCCTCGGCGCCGCCGGCCGCGGGCGCCGCCTCGGCCACCGGCTGCTGCGCCGGCTGCTGTGCCACCGGCGCCGGCTCCTCGGCGGGCTCGACCACCTCGGGCTCGGCGGCCGCGGGCGCGCTCACGGCGGCGGGCGCGGCTGCGCCCTCCGTGCCGTCGCCGATGATGGCCAGCTCAGCGCCGACCTCGGCGGTCTCGTCCTCCTGCACGACGATGCGCGTCAGCACGCCGGCCGCCGGGGACGGGATCTCCGTGTCGAC
This sequence comes from Dactylosporangium sp. NPDC051484, assembly GCF_040689395.1. NCBI lineage: Bacteria > Bacillati > Actinomycetota > Actinomycetes > Micromonosporales > Micromonosporaceae > Dactylosporangium > Dactylosporangium sp. NPDC051484. Next base: position 78,215 of record NZ_JBFAZX010000017.1, read on the forward strand.
CTTGTCGGTGGAGACCTCGAGCAGCGGCTCGTCGGCCTCGACGCGTTCGCCCTCCTGCTTCAACCAGCGGGTGACGGTGCCCTCGGTGACGCTCTCGCCCAGCCGGGGCATGGTGACCGATACCGGCATATGAAACGACTCCTCGTACTTTGCGGTGGTGGCGGTCGGGTCCCAGTCGATTCAGTGGACGTGCAACGGCTTGCCGGCCAGCGCCAGGTGCGCCTCGCCGAGAGCCTCGTTCTGCGTCGGGTGCATGTGCACGAGCGGGGCGACGTCGCCAGGGAACGCCTCCCAGTTGTAGATCAGCTGGGCCTCACCGATGAGCTCGCTCACCCGGGCGCCCACCATGTGGACGCCGACGACAGGCCCGTCCTTGACCCGGATGAGCTTCACGAAGCCCGCGGTCTTGAGGATCTGGCTCTTGCCGTTGCCGGTGAGGTCGTATTGCAACGTCTCGATCTTGTCGTCGCCGTGCACCTCGCGGGCCCGGGACTCGTTGAGCCCGACCGAGGCGACCTCCGGCTCGGAGTAGGTCACGCGCGGGATGCCGGCCTCGTCGAAGACCTGCGGGCTCAGGCCGGCGATCTGCTCGGCGACGAAGATGCCCTGCTGGAAGCCGCGGTGCGCCAGCTGTACGCCGGGCACGATGTCGCCGACCGCGTAGACGCCCGGCACGGAGGTGCGCAGCCGCTCGTCGGTGAGGACGAACCCGCGCTCCATCTTCAAGCCCTGCTCCTCGTAGCCGAGGCCGGCGGTGCTCGGCCCGCGGCCGACGGCCACGAGCAGCAGCTCGGCCTCGATCGTCTCGCCGCCCTGGATCGTCACCCGCACGCCGGTGTCGGTGCGCTCGACGCCCTCGAAGGGCTTGCCCACCTTGAACTTGATGCCCCGCTTGCGAAACGCCCGCTCCAGCGCCTTCGAGCTGGCCTCGTCCTCGACCGCGAGCAGCCGCGGCAGCGCCTCGACGATCGTCACGTCGACGCCGAAGGACTTCCAGGCACTGGCGAACTCGCAGCCGATCACGCCGCCGCCGAGGATGACCGCGGACGCGGGCACGTGGTCCAGCTCCAGCGCGTGCTCGCTGGCGATGACCCGCTCGCCGTCCACGGCCAGGCCGGGCAGCGTCTTGGAGTAGGAGCCGGTGGCCAGCACGACGTTCTTCGCCGTGTAGCGCGTGCCGGCGACCTCGACGGCGTCGGGCGCGACCAGGCGTCCCTCGCCCTCGATCAGCTGCACCTTGCGCGCCTTGGCCAGGCCCTGCAGGCCCTTGTAGAGCTTGGTGATCACGCCGTCCTTGTAGGCGTTGACGGCCTTCATGTCGACGCCGTTGAGCGTCGCCTGGATGCCGAACTGCTCGGCCTCGCGGGCCGCGTCGGCCACCTCGCCCGCGTGTAGCAGCGCCTTGGTCGGGATGCAGCCGCGGTGCAGGCACGTGCCGCCGATCTTGTCCTTCTCCACCAGCGCGACGGACAGGCCCAGCTGCGCGGCCCGGAACGCGGCCGCGTAGCCGCCGCTGCCGCCGCCCAGGATCAGGACGTCGAAGGAGTTGGCGTGTGGGTCGCTCACGAATTCTCCCAGGTGATACACGGGCCTGCCGGCTCGTGGCGGTGCGAATGCGGGGTTCGCCCTTCGCATGACGATCCTTGGCCATCTTGTCACTTGCGCTGCTCGCTTGCGACGGTAGGTGCCCTGTGGCGGGTCCTTTCGCGCGCGCGGGCGTCGTACCCTGTGCTCGGACTCGATGGTTCTTGGTCTGGCTCGATGGGAGGGAGCGGATCGTGGCGTGGTTCCGCCGACGCAGGCCGGCAGCTGGTGGACGCACCGCGAGCCGCGAGGATTTGGTGTATTTGGAGGAGTTCGTGCGCTCGCGGCGGGGCGTGGAGGGGTTCATCGAACCCCGCACGACCGTGACGGAGACGACACTGCTGCTCATCGCGCACGACGGGGAGTGGACCCGGCGGCGGATGGAGAACCCTCAGGCGGCGCGCCAGTTCGCGCACCGCCTGAGCATGCCCGTCTACGACATCGCGCTGGTCGGCTATCCGCAGCGCTGGCGCGACTACAACGCGCGGAACAAGAAGAGCTGAGCTACTCCGCGGCGATCTGCTCGATCAGCTCCACGAGCGTGCGGACCGGCACGCCCGTGCCGCCCTTGGACCAGTAGCCGAACGGCTCGCCGGAGTGGTAGCTGGGGCCCGCGATGTCGATGTGGGCCCACTGCACGCCCTTGGTGACGAACTCCGACAGGAACACGCCGCCCTGCAGCATGTGCCCGGCCCGGTCCATGCCCGAGTTCACCTGTGAGATATCGGCCACTTCGGAGTCCATGCCCTTGCGCACGTCCTCGGGCAGGGGCATTGGCCACGCGGGCTCGCCCGCCCGCTCGCCGGCGTCGCGGATCCGCTCGCACAGCTCCGGCGTGCCCATGACGCCGGCGATGCGCTTGCCGAGGGCGATGACCTGCCCGCCGGTGAGCGTGGACACCTCGAACAGGTAGTCCGGCTCGTCCTCGCAGGCCCGGGCGATGGCGTCGCCGAGGATCATCCGGCCCTCGGCGTCGGTGTTGAGCACCTCGACCTGCGCGCCGTTGTACATCCGCACCACGTCGCCCGGCCGGTACGCGCTGCCGGACACCATGTTCTCGGCCATCGGCGCGTAGGCGACCACGGCGACCTTCGGCTTGAGCTGCGCGACCGCGAGCATGGTGGCGACCACGGCGGCGGCGCCGGACATGTCGGACTTCATCTCCCACATGCCCGCGGTCGGCTTGATCGACACGCCGCCGGTGTCGAACGTGATGCCCTTGCCGACGAGCGCGATCCGCCGGGTGGCGCCGGCCGGCTCATACGCGATGCGCACCAGGCGCGGGGCGGCCGCCGAGCCCAGTCCGACGGCCAGGATGCCGCCGAATCCCTGCTTGGCCAGGGCCTTCTCGTCGAGTACCGACACTTCCAGCGACGCCTCGGCCGCGGCGGCCGCGGCCTGCTCGGCGAACTGCGGCGGCCGCAGCTCGTTCGGGGCGGCGTTGATCCAGTCGCGGGTCCGGGCGACCACGCCGCCCAGCACGCCGGAGCGCTTCAGAGCCGCCTTCGCGGCCTTCGCGCCCGCGTCGGGCACGTGCACCAGCACCTTGCGCACCGGGTCGCGGCGGGTGGCGGAGGGCTTCGTCTTGTACCCCAGGAAGCGGTAGGAGCCCAGCAACGCCCCCTCGGCGACCGCGCGCACCCCGGCGGTCAGGTCCTCGTCGCCCGTCTTGTCCGGGTCGGACAGCGGCAGCACGATCGCGACCGAGGCCGACCCGGCCAGCGAGCGGGCCGCAGCCCCGGCCGCGCGGCGCAGCGACTCGCTTGTGGGTGCCCGGCCGGCGCCGCCCACCGGCGCGCCGAGGCCGACGGCGACCACGAGCGGGGCCGCGACCGCGCCGAACGCGGCGAGCTTGGTGACCTCACCGAGCGCGCCGGTCGCCCCGAGCACCCGCAGGGTCTCGGCGAGCCCGCCGCCCGGCCGGTCACTGAACGCTGCCGCGACGCTTTCAGCGCCCGGGGCGATCGGCAGCTTGGTGTCGCCGCCCTCGATCGCGTAGACGCCGATGACGACGGCGTCGACGGCGAGTTCGGCTGGGTCGGTGTCGACCAGGGTCAGGGAGGTCACTGGTGCTCCACATCGCTGATACTTCGTGCGACAGATCCACTGCGGCTTCTCCGCAGGTTCAGCATGCCGCCCAATCGGGTGCAGGACACGATAACCAACGCGATAGGTTGCGGGCATGACGCAACCCTTGCGGCACCCCGCGTTGTATCACCGTCATGCGGCGCTCGGTGCCAAGTTCGCGGCGTTCGGCGGCTGGGAGATGCCCCTCGAATACGCCGGTGGTGGCGTGCTCAAGGAGCATGCGGCCGTCCGCGAGGACGTCGGGGTGTTCGACGTGTCGCACCTGGGCAAGGCCCGGATACGTGGTCGTGGCGCGGCCGCGTTCGTCAACGCCTGCCTCAGCAACGACCTCGACCGCATCACCGCTGGTCAGGCCCAGTACACCCTGTGCCTGGCCGAGAACGGGGGCGTGGTGGACGATCTCATCGCGTACCGGTTCGGCGACGACGACGTCTTCCTCATCCCCAACGCCGCCAACACCGCCGAGGTCGTCCGGCGGCTGCGCGCCGAGGCGCCCAACGGCATCAGCGTGGTCGACCAGCACGAGCTGTTCGCGGTCCTGGCGGTGCAGGGCCCCCGCTCCACGGACCTGCTGTCCACCCTGGGCCTGCCCACCGACCACGACTACATGAGCTTCACGGTATCGGCCTACAACGGCACCGACGTCGTGGTGTGCCGGACGGGATACACCGGCGAGCACGGGTACGAGATCGTCGTGCCGTCCCACGACGCGCACACCCTGTGGGACGCCGTCGTGGCGGCGGGCGCCCGCCCGTGCGGCCTGGCGGCCCGGGACACCCTGCGCACCGAAATGGGCTATCCGCTGCACGGCCAGGACCTCTCGCTCGACATCACGCCGGTCCAGGCGCGCTCGGGCTGGGCCGTGGGCTGGAACAAGCCGGCCTTCTGGGGCCGCGAGGCGCTGCTGGCCGAGAAGGCCGCGGGCCCGCGCCGGGTCCTGTGGGGCATCGAGGCGCTGGACCGGGGCATTCCGCGCGCCCACATGGCGGTGCTGTCGGGCGACGCCCCGATCGGCGAGGTGACGAGTGGCACGTTCTCGCCGACCCGCAAGGTGGGCATCGGCCTGGCCCTGATCGACACGGCGTCGGGCATCGGCGAAGGCGACGAGGTGGCCCTGGACGTGCGCGGCCGCCGCTCGGCGGTCCGAGTGGTGAAGCCGCCGTTCGTGAGGTCGTCGGTTCGCTGAGCCACCCTGGGCCCGGTCCGGCGCGCCGCTCAGTGCGTCGCCAGGACCACCAGGGCGGCCGCCGTCGACAGCTCGATCGCGGCCCCGATCACGTCGCCCGTCATGCCGCCGAGGCGGCGCCGCGCGTGGGCTGTCAGGGCCCACGCCACCGCCACCGCCACCGCGACCGCCAGGGGACCGCGCCAGGCGTCCACCAGGGCCGCCGCGGCGGCGATGACCGCCACGACCGCGGCCAGCAGGGGCACGGGCACCGTCTGCGCGACCAGGGTGCCCAGGCCCTCGGGGCGGGCCGCCGGCAGACCCCTGCGGCAGGCCACCGTCGCGCCCAGGCGTCCCGCGGCGAAGGCCACGGCCACCGTCGCCAGGGCGGTCGAGATCGGCGCCGACAGCAGGCTGGTCACGGCGGCGGCGTCGACCAGCAGCACCGCGGCGATCGCCGCCACGCCGAACGGTCCGATATCCGACTTTTTCATGATTTCCAGGGCTTTGTCCGCCGTGGAGTACGAGCCCAGGCCGTCGGCCGTGTCGGCCAGGCCGTCCACGTGCAGGCCGCGGGTCAGCAGCAGGGCCAGCGCGACCAGGATCGCGCCGGCCAGCGGCGGGGCGGCACCAGCGGCCACCAGGGCCAGGGCCACGGCCGCCACCACCAGGCCCAGCAGGGCGCCGGCCAGCGGCGCGAGGAGCATCGCCAGGCGTACCGTCGGCCGATCCACCCGGTCCGCGCGGACGGGCGCGACGGTGAACAGGCTCAGTGCGAGCCTCAGTCCTCCCACGGCGGCTTCACGTACGGCATCTCGGCGGTCGGCGAGTCCGCCACGACGCGCTGGATCTCCGACTCGATGCGCTCCTGCTCGCTCAGCCCGTCCTCGGCCTCGGCCGGGGGCGCCTCGCGCGGCGGGGTCGCGGCGGCGATGGTGAGCGCCGTGTTGACCAGCGGCAGCGTGGTGAGCGCCGTGGCGCCCTCGCCGAGGCCGAGGCGCAGCTGCAGCAGCGGCGCGGCGCCGAGCACGTCCGCGGCGAGCTTGACCGTCGGATTGTCTCCGTGGTCGGGCATGAGCAGCCAGTGCCGGGTCTGAGCGCCGTAGTCCCGCGCCACAAGCGCGGCCGCGATCGCGACCGGGCCGTCGATCATGATCGGCAGGCGGCGGGACGCGGCGCCGAGCACGACGCCGGTCGCCACGGCGATGTCGCCGCCGCCGAGCATCGAGAGCATGACGTGGGGCTCGCGGGTGCGGTTGCGGACGCGGTGCCGCGCGTCGCGGATCGCGCCCACCCTGCGGATCCAGGCGGCGTCGTCGACGAAGCCGGAGGCGTCCACGACCCGGCCGAGCAGGGCGGCCGGCTCGGCGCCGGTGAGCACCGCCACGACCGCGGCCGCCGCGGCGTCGGCGCCGGCCCCGCAGGAGGCCAGGACCAGCACGTCGACGCCCTCATTGGCGGCCGCGTCGGCGAGCCGCCAGCCCAGGGTCAGCGCGGCGTCCACGCCTGCGTCGTCGAGCGCGTCGTGCAGTTCGGCCGAGCCGGCGTCGGGGCAGTCGATGGCCTGGACACTCGCCCCGGCGGTCGCGGCGAGCATGGCGATGGTGGCCGTGCCCTCGACGACCTCGTCGAGGCGGCGGTCGGCGGCCTGCGCCGAGTCGCCCGCGGCGAACCCGCCGGAGCGGTCGCCGCGCAGGACCAGCACGCGCGGCTGCTGGAACGGGCGGGGGTCGGGGCGGCCCTGCACCCCGCCGGCGAAGCGCACGACCGGGATCAGGCCACCCAGGCCGGCGCCGTTGAGCCGCAGCGTCAGCAGCCGATCGACGGCCTCCTGGGCCGTCGACTCGTCCGGCAGCGGCAGCTCCATGCCCGGGGAGAAGGACAGCGTCTCGCCACCGTCCGCCGTGGACAGCACCGAGCCGGCGCCGGCCGCCTCGAACACGAACGGCTCGGCGGGGGCGGGGGCGGCGACCCGGGCGGTGGTCGCGGCGGGGGCCGTGTCGCGCACGCCGGCGTGGCCGACCAGTTCGCCGCCGCGCAGCCAGTTCACCTCGCCCGCGACGACCAGGGCCACGCCGTCGCAGGCGGCCGCGACCCGCTGGTTGAGCAGCCCGGAGGCGTCGGCGAACGTGCGGCCCGCCTCGGTCGCCGGCAGCACGCCCAGGCCCACCTCGGGCCCCACGAGCACCAGGAGCTCGGCCGCGCACGAGCGCACGGCGTCGGCGAGCGCCGCGGTCTGCCCGTCGGCCGCCGCGGGGTCCGACCAGTCGCCGGCGGTGTCGTACACCGCGCTGAGCCAGCCGCCGAGATCGTCGACGAGGAGCGTCTCCTCGGGCTTGGCGGCGGTCAGCAGCTCCGCGAGGCGGCCAGGCGAGTCGCCCAGCTCCTCGGTCAGCCAGCTGTCCGGCCGGCGCGCCCGATGCGCGGCGATCCGTGCCGCCCAGCCGTCGTCCGAGGTGCTCGACCGTGCGGTCGCGACGTATCGCACCACGGCGGCTCCAGCGACGAGCGCCTCTGCCACTTCCGACTTTCCGGACCGGATTCCTCCGAGCACCAGCAACCGCATGCCCCGTACTTTAGAGGGACACCCGTGGCCGGACTCGGCTCAGGGCCACGGGGCCGATACGCTCGAAGTCTTCTACCGTGGACAGGAGTGTGACCATGGCGTGGACGTGGCAGTTCGAAGACGCTGAGAGCAGGCCCGTCGATGGCCCGAACGAGGCGTTTTCCAGCCAGTCCGACGCGGAGTCGTGGCTCGGCCAGAGCTGGCGGGAGCTGGTGGCCAATGGCGCGGCGACGGCGATCCTCACCGAGGATGACCGCACGGAGTACAAGATGAGTCTGTTGCCGGCTGGGGGCTGAGGTGGCCTACGGCCGATACGGCAGCCGGGTCGGCCGGCTGCCCAAGGAGGCGTTCCGCCCCAGCGCGCTGTTCCTCGGGCTGGTCGCGCTGCTCGTCGTCAGCGGCTGGATGGCGTGGTCCGGATTCGGCAACGACAAGATCAACGTGTTTCTGTTCGTGGCCGCGGGCTGGACCATCTCGCTGTGCCTGCATGAGTATTCGCACGCGCTGGTCGCCTTCAAGGGCGGCGACGACGACGTCGCGCACCGCGGCTACCTGACGCTCAACCCGCTCAAGTACACCCACCCGCTGCTGTCGATCGTGCTTCCGCTGGTCTTCGTCCTCATCGGCGGCATCGGCCTGCCGGGCGGCGCGGTCTGGGTCAACCACGGCGCGATCCGCAGCCGACTGGTCGACAGCCTGATCAGCTTCGCCGGGCCGGCGACCAACCTCGTGCTGGCGATCGTCCTGGTGCTGCCCTTCTCGATGGGCCTCGACGGCGCCGGCCAGCCCGCGTTCTGGGCCGGGCTGGCGTTCTTGGCCTTCCTACAGATCACCGCCAGCGTCCTCAACTTCGTGCCGATGCCCGGCGTCGACGGCGGCAACCTGCTCTACCCCTGGCTCTCCCCGCAGTGGCGGCGTGGCTTCAGCCACATGGCGCCCTACGGCATGCTGATCCTCATCGCGCTGCTGTGGTCGCCGAAGATCAACGCCTGGTTCTTCAGCGTCGTGTTCTGGATCGGCGACCTGATAGGACTGCCGTCCTACCAGGTCGCCGTCGGCTACGACCTGTTCAAGTTCTGGTCGTTCTGAGCGGGCCTTACGGGCGCTCGGCGGGGCTCTGCGTGAGCGCGGGGTCCCGCTGGATGACCGGCTCGAGTGCCTCGTCGATGCGCTTCAGCAGCTCCGCGTCGAGCTTCACCCCGGACGCCTTGACGTTGTCCTCGAGCTGCTCGGGCCGGGTGGCGCCGACGATCGCCGACGAGACGTTGGGGTTCTGCAGCACCCAGGCCACGCCGAGCTGCGCCATCGTGAGGCCGGCCTGATCGGCCAGCGGACGCAGCCGTTGCACCGCCTCCAGCACATCGTCCTGCAGCAGCCGGGCGATGAAGCCGGCCCCCGACTTCTCGTCCGTCGCCCGGGAGCCCGCCGGCGGCGGCTGGCCCGGCTTGTACTTGCCGGTGAGCACGCCCTGGGCCAGCGGCGACCACACGATCTGGCCGAGGCCGAGTTCCTCGGAGGCCGGGACGACCTCGGCCTCGATGACCCGGTAGAGCGCCGAGTACTGCGGCTGGTTGGACACCAGCTGGATCTTGAGCTCCTTCGCCAGTGCCGCCGCGGCCCGGATCTCCTCGGCCCGCCACTCCGACACGCCGATGTAGTGCGCCTTGCCGGCCCGTACCACGTCGGCGAACGCCTCCATGGTCTCCTCGAGCGGCGTGTGGTGGTCATACCGGTGTGCCTGGTACAGGTCGACGTGGTCGGTCTGCAGGCGGCGCAGCGAGCCGTCGATCGACTTCATGATGTGCTTGCGTGACAGCCCGCTGTCGTTGCGCCCCGGGCCGGTGCGCCAGTAGACCTTCGTGAAGATCTCCAGGCCGTCGCGGTTCTGGCCCTTCAGCGCGTCGCCGAGCACCACCTCCGCCCGCGTGCCCGCGTAGACGTCGGCGGTGTCAAAGGTGGTGATACCGAGGTCGAGGGCGGCGTGCACACAAGCGGTGGCCTGCTCCGCCTCGACCTGCGAGCCGTGGGTGATCCAGTTGCCGTACGAGATCTCGCTGACGAGCAAGCCGGAACGGCCGAGGTGACGAAACTCCATGCTGCGACCCTATGTCGCGAGCGGGTCACATCACCGGGCGGGTGTCGGCGAGCAGCCGGTCGATCTCGTCGGTGACGCCGGTACGGCTGGAGAATGACGTCTGGATGATCGTCCGCCCGCGCCGGTCGAGCGCGCCCCAGCGCTGCGCGTCGTCGACGATCAGGAACGCCACCGGGTGGATCATGATCGTGTGGTGCACGGGCGGCACCAGCACCCGCCCGGAGCGGTCCACGACCCCCTTGCGCCCGTCCAGCGACACGACGGCGAGGCCCTCGTCGCTGAACCCGTCGATGTAGCGCCCGTCCAGCAGCGCGGTGGCGAAGCCGTCGTACTGGAACTGCACCACGACCCGGCCGACCCCGTCGACCGCGCCCCAGTGCGGCCCGCGGCGCACCGCGGCGACGCCCCGGCGAAACGGCCGGACGTCGTCGTAGCCGGTCGAGATCAGCACGGTGTTGTTCTTGTCGATCGCGATCCAGCGGGTGGTGCCGTCGCGCGACACCCAGGCGACGCCGTCGGAGAAGCTGCCCACGCCGGCATACCCGGCGGCCGGCTCGATGAGCACCCGCCCGGTGTCGTCGATGAGCTCCCAGTTCTGCGCGCCCTGCCGGTGCACCCAGGCGACGCCGTCGCGAAACGGCTGGACGTCGAGATACCCGGGCCCGATGACGAAGTTGCCGTCGGACTCGATGTAGCCCCAGCGCTGGGTCTGCTCGTTCAACGCGGGGGCGGGAGGCTTGCGGATCTGCAGGATCTCCTCGCGGGTGCGGGGGTAGGGCCCCCATCCCTTCTCGGCGACCCGCCGGAACACCGCGTCGAGCGCCAGCTCGGTCTGCGCGATGAGCTCCGGGTCCTCCTCCTTGCGCAGGTCCAGCGCCCGCTCGAAGTGGTTGCACGCCTCCATGTAGCGGCCCTGGTCATACGCGCACTTGCCCGCGTGCTGGTGCATGGTGGCCCGCAGCCGATCCGGCAGCTCGGAGGAGTTGGCCAGCGTGAACAGCCGGTCGGCCTCCTCGAACTCCTCCCGCCACTGCAGCACGTGCGCGAGCCGGGCCTGCGCGATCGCGATGCGCCGCAGCTCGCCGGTCGCCTCGGCGTGGGCCAGGGCGAGCTTGCCGTCGGCGAACGCCTTCGGCAGGTCGCCGAGGATGCGCGACACGACCCCCCGCAGGCTCAGCAGCCGGGCCCGGGTCGGGTTGTCCGCGACGCCGTTGAGCTTGGCGGTCAGCTGGTCGCGGATCTCGGTGAGCTCGGTGACCTCGTCGCCCTCGATCTGCTCGCGCAGCGTGTCGGGGTCGAAGCGCCACACGTACGACGCCAGCACCTGCTCGGGGTCGGGCCCCGGCGCATGGGCGGGCTCGGCCCGGGGCCCCGGCGGCGAGGTGGGCGCGATGGCGGCGAGCTCCGGCGGGAACCCCTCGGCCCCCGGGCGCACGATCGGCAGGTAGCCGGTCGCCTGCAGCCCGTCGACGCCCGCTCCGGTCAGCGTCGCCGACTGGTAGGACCCCATCGCGGTGCCCGACGCCACGGCGGGCGGGGGCGCCTCGGCGACCTCGACGAACTCGACGCGGATCCCGGAGGGCGGCGACCCGGCGGGCGCGGCGCTCACAGGCACCGAGCTGACTGGAGCGGCGCTCACGGGCACTGAGCTGACGGGCACGGAACTGACGGGAGCGCCACTCACCGGGGCGTTGCCATGATCACCCATGGGGCCGCTGCTGACGGGCGCGCTGCTCACAGGCGCGGAGCTGACGGGCGCGTCGCGGGGCGCACCGTAGACGCCGCTGCCACCGACGCCGGCCCGGCCGGACGAGCGGTCCGGGGCGCCGGGTTGCGAGTTGTGGGGATGACCGGGCGAGCCGCGGCGCACCCGCGGGACCTCATCGGTCGGCTCGTCGAGCGCGCGGCTGCGCGGGCGCCCATAGGCGTTGCCCTGCGGCGGCCGCCCGGGTCCGCCCTGCTCGGGCCCGCGAGGGTCGCCGTAGCCGCGAGGGTCGCGTGGATCGCGGTAGCCGCGGGGGTCGCGCGGATCGGCGTAGCCCCGCGGATCGCCGTAGCCCCTCTGGTCGCTGTAGCCCCTCTGGTCACCGGGCCCGCGCTGCTCGCTTCGGCCTCGGTGGTCACCCTGGACCCAATGGTCGCCGCGGCCACGGTCGCCATGGTCGCGCTGGTCAGGGCGGGGATATCCGTGCCGGTCGGCATCGTCGCGTCGCTGTTCTGGTACCCGTCCCCACGACACGGTAGGCGCGGCCGCCCAGGGGGGCGCGGCGGTTCCCGGCTCTTCTCCCGGGTACTCGTCGCTCACAGCTTCGCTCTCCTCGCCACACTCGGGCACCCTCATGTACCGGCGCCCGCCACGCGCCTACCCGGTGAAATCGTGGTCCGGTCGCGAAGGGAGATTACGGCTTGACGCCCGCCACCGCCACCGCCACCACCGAAACGTGTCCGGGGACTGGCGGGACCCGTCGCGCGGCGGCGGGGTGGATCAAATGGCCTGACCGGCTTTGACCTGCGGCTTCGGGTTTCGGATGAAGCGGAACGAGATCGAGCGCATGATCGCGTAAAGATACAGCGAGCCCATCCGATCCTTGGCGTCCGGGAACCGCTGCTTGACCAGCTTCTTCACGGTCCGCGAGATCATGATCCCGTCGACGACTGTCGCCAGGAGCATGACGAAGAACAATGCGTTCGCGGCCAGGTAGATGCTCGGGTCGAGGGTGCGGTTGAAACCGACGATCATGACCAGGAATGTGGTGCCGAAGAACCAGGTGCCGATCGTCCGGCGTGAGTCGACGATATCGCGGACCAGCTTGCGGACCGGGCCCCTGTCACGGGCCAGCAGGAAGCGCTCGTCGCCGTTGGCCATCCCCTCGCGGGCCTCGATGCGCTCCTGGCGCTGTTTATCGCGCAGGCGCTTGGCGGCCTCCCGGCGGTTGGCCGCGGGCGGCTCAGCGACCCGGCGTCCCGCTACGACCCGCTTCGGGGTCTTCACGCCAAGCTCGCGCTTGCTCTGGGTGTGGCCCTTCTGCGTCAGCTCCGGCTCGGGCTCGGAGACGGCGACCGAGGCGGCGGGCTCTTCTGACTTACGGCGAAACAGCGACGGCACGCCACGAAGGTTAGCCGACGCTGCGCCGGATCAGCAGCGTCGGCCACCTCTCAGCCGATTTCTCCCAACTCCGCCCGGGTTGACCCGGGTCTGACGTTGACCCGGGCCTAACTCGGCCTAACCCAGCTCGACGTGTGCGCCCAGGGCGTTGAGCTTGGCCTCGAAGTCCTCGTAGCCGCGCTGGATGAGCTTCACGCCATACACCCGCGACGTGCCCTCGGCCGCGAGCGCCGCGATCAGGTGGCTGAACCCGGCCCGTAGGTCGGGAATGACCAGGTCGGCCGCGTGCAGCTTCGACGGGCCGGCGATCACCGCGGAGTGCATGAAGTTGCGCCGGCCGAAGCGGCAGGGGGTGCCACCCAGGCACTCGCGGTAGGTCTGGATGGTCGCGCCCATCTGGTTGAGCGCCGCGGTGTAGCCCAGCCGCCGCTCGTACACCGTCTCGTGCACGATCGACAGCCCGCGGGCCTGGGTGAGCGCGACGACCATCGGCTGCTGCCAGTCGGTCATGAAGCCCGGGTGGACGTCGGTCTCCATGGCCACGGCCTTGAGCTCGCCGCCCGGGTGCCAGAAGCGGATGCCGCCCTTGCCCGGCGCGTCGTCGATCTCGAAGGCGCCACCGACCGACGTGAACAGGTTGAGGAAGGTCATCATGTCGGCCTGGCGAGCGCCACGGACGAACACGTCGCCGCGAGTGGCCAGCGCGGCCGCGCCCCAGCTCGCCGCCTCGATGCGGTCCGGGATCGGCCGGTGGCTGTAGCCGGTCAGGCGGGGAACGCCCTGGATCTCGATGACGCGGTCGGTGTGGACCTTGATGATCGCGCCCATCTTCTGCAGCACGCAGATGAGGTCGATGATCTCCGGCTCGACGGCGGCGTTGCGCAACTCGGTGACGCCCTCGGCACGCACCGCGGTGAGCAGGATCTGCTCGGTCGCGCCCACCGACGGATACGGCAGCTCCAGCTTGGCACCCTTGAGTCCGTCGGGCGCGGTGATGTCCATGCCCTTCTCGGACTTGTCGACCACCGCGCCGAACTCGCGCAGCGCCTGGATGTGGAAGTCGATCGGCCGGCCACCGATGTTGCAGCCGCCCAGATCCGGAATGAACGCGTGGCCCAGCCGGTGCAGCAGCGGCCCGCAGAACAGGATCGGGATGCGGCTCGAGCCGGCGTGGACGTTGATCTCGTCGACGTTGGCCGACTCGACGTTGGACGGATCGAAGACGAGCTCTCCGTCGAGCTCGCCCCGCGTGACCTTCACGCCGTGCAGCTCGAGCAGGCCGGTGACCACCTCGACGTCGCGGATCGCGGGAACGTCGTACAGCCGGCTCGGAGTCTCACCGAGCACGGCGGCGACCATCGCCTTGGAGACGAGGTTCTTGGCACCGCGCACACGGAGCTCGCCGTTGAGCGGCGTGCCGCCGTGCACAGTGAGGACGTCACCGGCGTCGTAGTTGGTCACGAAACCCCTCCTGCAGGCAGGAACGAAGAAGCAAGACGCTGACAGAGCGTGACCGAGGCGCGAAAGTCGCGCCGCGTCGCCCGCGCAGCATATCCACATCTACTGCATGCAAAAGTCGCCCGCACGTCAGGCTTGGCACGAAGACAGGACTCTGACACTGTTCACCACAGAGGGTGACCGTCCCTTATGCGCTAAGGGACGGTTCTCGATCTTGTTTACGGCAGGGCGAGCATCCGGTCGAGCGCGACGCGCGCGTAGTGCGCCGTCTGCTGATCGACGGTGATCTGGTTCGGCACCCGCCCGGCGACGAGCTCCTCGAGCGCCCAGACGAGGTGCGGCAGGTCGATGCGGTTCATCGTCGAGCAGTAGCAGACGTTGCGCTCCAGGAACATGATCTGCTTGTCCGGGTGGGCGAGCGCCAGGCGCCGGACCAGATTGAGCTCCGTGCCGATCGCCCAGGCGGATCCGGCCGGTGCGTCGTCGATCACACGGATGATGTACTCCGTGGAGCCCACGTAGTCGGCGGAGGTGACCACATCGTGCCGGCACTCCGGGTGGACCAGCACGTTGACCCCCGGCACCCGGGCGCGGACGTCCTCGACGGCGTCGAGCGTGAAGCGCCCGTGCACGGAGCAGTGGCCGCGCCAGAGAATCATCTTCGCGCCGCGCAGTTGCTCGTCGGTGAGGCCGCCACCGGGCTTGTGCGGGTCGTAGAGGACGCAGTCGGACAGCTCCATGCCCAGCTTCAGCACCGCGGTGTTGCGCCCGAGGTGCTGGTCGGGCAGGAAGAAGACCTTGGTGCCCTGCTCGAAGGACCAGCGCAGCGCGGTCTCGGCGTTGGACGAGGTGCACACGACACCGTCGTTGCGCCCGACGAAGCCCTTGATGTCGGCGGAGGAGTTCATGTACGTCACCGGCACGACGGAGCCGGCCGCGCCCACGAGGCCCAGCTCGACGAAGCGCTCCCAGGCCTTCTCGACCTGCGAGAGCACCGCCATGTCGGCCATCGAGCAGCCGGCGGCGAGGTCGGGCAGCACGACCCGCTGCGCGTCGGAGGTGAGGATGTCGGCGCTCTCGGCCATGAAGTGCACGCCGCAGAAGACGATGTACTCGGCGTCGGGCCGGGCGGCGGCCTCGCGGGCGAGCTTGAAGGAGTCACCGGTCACGTCGGCGAACTGGATCACCTCGTCGCGCTGGTAGTGGTGACCCAGCACGAAGACGCGGTCGCCGAGGGCGGCCTTGGCGGCGCGTGCGCGCTCGACCAGGCCCGGGTCGCTCGGGGCGGGCAGGTCGCCCGGGCACTCGACGCCCGCCTCGGTGTCGGGGTCGGTGCCGCGGCCCAGCAGCAGCAGCGCGGTGGCGGTTGAGGACGGTTCAGCCCAGGTCACCGCTCGATCGTCCCATGCTGCGTCACCCCACGAAACGTGACATGCACAATGGCCGGATGCGCGTGCTCGTGTGCCCGGACAAGTTCGCCGGCACGATCCCGGCGGTAGCCGCGGCCGAGGCCTTCGCCGAGGGCTGGCGCGCCGAGCGGCCGGCCGACGAACTGGTCCTGCGACCCCTGTCCGACGGCGGCACCGGCTTCGGCCAGGTGCTGGCCACGGCCCTGCCCGACGCCAAGCGCTTCACGGTGCCGACCACCGACCCGCTGGGCCGGCCCGTCGTGGGGCACGTGCTGCTCGACGGCGAGACGGCCTACATCGAGAGCGCCGAGGCGTGCGGCCTGCACCTGCTCACCCCGCAGGAACGTGATCCGAAGCACACCACGACCTTCGGCCTCGGCCCGCTGGTCCTCGCCGCGCTCGAAGCCGGGGCCCGGCAGGTGGTCGTCGGCCTCGGCGGCAGCGCCACGAACGACGGCGGTGCCGGGCTGCTCGCCGCGCTCGGTGCCGCGCCGCTGGACGGCGCGGGCTACGCCCTGCCGTACGGGGGAGTGGCCCTGTCCGCCTGCGCCTCCCTCGGCGGCGTACCGCGGCTGCGCGGGGCCACCCTGATCGCGGCAACCGACGTGGACAGCCCGCTGCTCGGCCTGCACGGCGCCAGCGCCGTCTACGGCCCGCAGAAGGGAGCGACCAGGGAGGACGTCTTTCTGCTCGACGCCGCGCTGACCCGCTTCGCGCAGGTGCTGGAGACGCTCCCGGGGGCGCCGGCCGGCCTGGCCGCCCTGCCCGGCGCGGGCGCGGCCGGCGGGCTCGGCGCCGCCGTCCTAGCCCTCGGCGGGCGCGTCGCGTCGGGCATCGGCCTGGTACTGCGGCTCACCCGGCTCGACGAGGAGCTCGACCGGGCCGGCCTGGTCGTCACCGGCGAGGGCTCCTTCGACGAGCAGTCGCTGCGCGGGAAGGTCGTGGCGGGTGTGGCGAACGCCGCACGCGACCTCGGCCTGCCGTGCGTGGTGGTCGCCGGGCGGGTCGACGCCGGCCGCCGGGAGGCCGCCGCGATCGGTGTCACCGAGGCCCACTCGCTGGTCGAGCACTTCGGCAGCGTCGCCACGGCGCTGGCCAGGCCGGCCGACGGCCTGCGTGAACTCGGACAACGCCTCGCCCGGCAGTGGAGCCGCTAGCGGAAACCGTGTCACTATGAGAGGGAATGCCACCGGACGCCGCGGTGTTGGCACCCGGAGGAACCGTAGACATCACCGCAGGGAGCTTGATCGTGACCGCTTCGCAGCTTGCCGAGCCCGTTCAGACGGACAACCCGGCCGGCATCGGCCTTACCGCGGATGCCGCTCTCAAGGTGAAGGCACTGCTCGAGCAGGAGGGCCGGGACGACCTGCGGCTGCGTGTCGCGGTGCAACCCGGCGGCTGCTCGGGCCTTCGTTACCAGCTCTTCTTCGACGAGCGCGCGCTCGATGGGGACAAGGTCAGCACCTACGACGGCTTCGAGGTCGTCGTCGACCGCATGAGCGTGCCCTACCTGACCGGCGCGACGATCGACTTCGCCGACCGCATCGACGCCCAGGGCTTCACCATCGACAACCCGAACGCCCAGGGCTCCTGCGCCTGCGGCGACTCGTTCCACTGATCGCCTGATCACTCACCCCGGACCCCCTCGTGCCGCCAAGGCGCGAGGGGGTCCGGTGCGTTTTTCGAACCGGCCGTCCATTGGTGAACGTTGGTGGCCGGTCGGTGTGCCAGAGGTAGTCTGTCGGAGCTCTTTCCCGGAGCTCTTTCCGTGGCCACCCGCCCCGACCCATCGAGGTTTCCATGAAGATCGCCGTCACCGGCTCGATCGCGACCGACCATCTGATGCACTTCCCGGGCCGCTTCGCCGAGCAGCTCCTGGCCGACCAGTTGCACAAGGTCTCGCTGTCGTTCCTCGTCGACGACCTCACGGTCCGCCGCGGTGGGATCGCCGCCAACATCGCCTTCGGCATGGGCCTGCTCGGCCTGCGCCCGATCCTGGTCGGGGCCGTCGGCGCCGACTTCGACGACTACCGCAGCTGGCTGACCCGCCACGGCGTCGACTGCGACTCCATCTACGTCAGCGAGATCGCGCACACGGCCCGGTTCGTGTGCACCACCGACGACGACATGAACCAGATCGCGTCGTTCTACGCGGGCGCCATGGCCGAGGCACGCAACATCGAGCTGTCGCCGGTCCGGCACCGCCTCGACGGCCTCGACCTGGTGCTGATCGGCGCGAACGACCCGGTCGCCATGGTCCGCCACACCGAGGAGTGCCGCGAGCTGGGCATCCCGTTCGCCGCGGACAGCTCCCAGCAGCTGGCCCGCATGTCCGGCGACGAGATCCGCAAGCTCGTCGACGACGCGGCCTACCTGCTCACCAACGAGTACGAGAAGGAGCTGCTCGAGTCGAAGACCGGCCTGACCACCGAGCTGCTGCTGGACAAGGTCGGCATCCTGGTCACCACGCTGGGCAAGGACGGCGTGGTCATCCGCAGCCGCACCCTTGACGAGGAGATCCAGGTACCGGCGATTCGCGGCGTGCAGACGGTCGACCCGACCGGCGTCGGCGACGGCTTCCGCTCCGGCTTCTTCTCCGCGCTGTCGTGGGGCCTGGGCCTGGAGCGCGCCGCACAGGTCGGCTCGACGGTCGCGGCGCTGGTCCTGGAGACCGTCGGCCCGCAGGAGTACACCATCGAGCGCGACGAGTTCGCCAAGCGGGTCGCGGACACCTACGGCGACAGCGCCGCCGACGAGATCCGCGCGCACCTGCCCGAGTGACCCGCGTGGCCTCGCTATCCCTATCGGCTTTATAGGGTTCGAGAGTATCGTTGCCGCCGTGACGTACGTGGTCCTGGCGGTGCTCGCCGCGGCGACCGTGGCCGGCCTGGTGTACCGGGCCCGCTACGGCCGCCTTCGCGCGTCCGGGGGCGATCTGCCGCCCGGCCTCCTGCCACCCGCCGGCGACGGCCGGGGCGCCGGCGGTTCGGTCGTGCTGCTGCACTTCTCCTCGGCCACCTGCGCGCCCTGCCGGCAGGTCCGCGCCGTCTGCGCCGACGTGGTCGGCGACCTCGACGGCGTCCGGCACGTCGAGGTCGACGCCGACGAGCACCTCGACGCCGTCCGGCGGCTCGACATCTGGCGCCTGCCCACATTGCTCGTCGTCGACCGCCGCGGCCGGGTGGCCCGCCGGACCGTCGGCGTGCCCGATCGCGCCGCCCTTCGGCGGACCGTCACGGAGGTCCTCGCCTCATGAGTGGGAACAGCAGGAACAGCAGCGGCGCCGGCGCGCCTGCCGGCCCGGTGGGCCTCGACCCGCGCGGCCCCCGCTTCGCGGCCGTGCTGACCACGGTCGTCTTCGTCGTCGTGCTGCTGACCGGCAGCGCCTGGCTCGCCCTGGCCCAGGCCGTGATCTTCGCCATCGGCGCCTTCGACCCGCGCCGCACCCCGTATGGGCTGCTCTACCGCTACCTCGTCGCCCCGCGCCTGGCCCCGCCGACGGAGCGCGAGGACCCCGCCCCGGTTCGCTTCGCGCAGTCGGTCGGCCTGGTCTTCACGCTGGTCGCGGTCGCCGGGTATCTGTCCGGCGCGACCGTGCTGGGTATCGTCTTCGCCGCGTTCGCGCTGGTCGCCGCGTTCCTCAACGGGTTCTTCGGCCTGTGCCTGGGCTGCGAGGCGTATCTGCTGATCCGCCGCCTGCGCGGCGCCGGGTCGCCCGCGGCCTAGCCGGATAGGCCGCCCTGGGGCATTAGAGGCGCACCGTGTGGCGGTCACCCTCGGTGACCAGGAAGGTGTGACCGCGCATCCGGCACCACGCGGGGATGTCGATGGCCGCGGCGGGGTCGTCGGCCAGCACCGCGATCTCGGTGCCGGGCCGCTGACCCGCGGCGAGCTTGGCCAGCATGATCACCGGCAGCGGGCACCGCTTCCCCATCGCGTCGATGACCAGGTTCACACTGCCCGCGCCGAAGGCGCCGCTCCGCTCCGGACCGCTCACGCCGAAACCTCCGCTTCGCTCCGGCTGCGGCATGAGCTCAACCTGCACCCATGGTGAGCGGCCCCTCCGCTCCGCTCCGGACCGCTCACGCCGAAACCTCCGCTTCGCTCCGGCTGCGGCATGAGCTCAACCTGCACCCATGGTGAGCGGCCCCTCCGCTCC